>NZ_HG916852.1:0-60000 GCF_000577275.2 Rhizobium favelukesii | reverse complement strand
CGGCAAGATCGTGCTCCTGGAGCCGCGGCGCCTGGCGGCCCGCGCTGCAGCAAGCCGCATGGCGTCGCTGCTTGGCGAGACTGTGGGGGAGACAGTCGGCTATCGCATGCGCCTCGACACCAGAATATCCGCCAAAACCCGCATCGAGGTCGTCACCGAAGGCGTGTTCGCCCGCATGATCCTCGACGACCCGGAACTCTCCGGTGTCTCGACCGTCATCTTCGACGAGTTCCACGAGCGTTCGCTGGACGCCGACTTTGGCCTTGCGCTGGCGCTCGACGTGCAATCCGCCTTGCGCGATGACCTGCGCGTGCTTGTCATGTCGGCGACCCTTGACGTCGCCCGCGTCGCGGCACTTCTCGACCAGCCGCCCGTGATCGAAAGCATGGGCCGAAGCTATCCGATCGACATCCGCTATCAGGATCGGCCGGGCGGCGAGCGCATTGAAGACGCGATGGCGCGCGCCATCGTGGACGCGCACACCAGGGAGAGCGGATCGATCCTCGCCTTCCTGCCCGGCCAGGCGGAGATCGCCCGCACCGAGGAGCGGCTCGACGGCCGCTTCGGGCCACAAACGCTGATCGCACCGCTTTACGGCAATCTGACACAAACGGAACAGGACGCTGCAATCCGACCGGCCGAGCCCGGTATGCGCAAGGTCGTGCTCGCCACCTCGATTGCCGAGACGTCGATCACCATTGACGGCGTGCGGATCGTCATCGACAGCGGCCTGCAGCGGCTTCCTGTGTTCGAGGCATCAACCGGCATCACACGGCTGGAGACGGTGCGTGTTTCACGCGCCTCGGCTGACCAACGCGCCGGACGTGCGGGGCGAACCGAGCCCGGTATCGCCATCCGTCTGTGGCACCAGGGGCAGACGGCGGCATTGGCAGCATTCACACCGCCGCAGATTCTCTCCAGCGATCTTTCTGGCCTTGTCCTTGATCTGGCCCATTGGGGTGTTCAAGACGCCCGCTCGCTGTCCTTTGTCGACCAGCCGCCGGAGACGACGCTTTCGGAAGCGCGCGCGCTGTTGCTGCAGCTCGGCGCGCTCGGCAAGGACGGTGCATTGACTGCGCGCGGAAAGATGATGCGCGACCTTGCGCTGCCACCGCGTCTGGCCGCCATGGTGATCTCGGCCGGCGAGACCGGGCATGCAAGGGATGCGGCGGCGCTTGCCGTGCTGCTGACCGAACAAGGCCTCGGCGGCCCGAGCCTTGATCTGGAAGAGCGGATGCGACGTTTCCGGTCGGAGCGCGGCGATCGCGCCGAGGGCTCGCGTCAGCTGGCGGCTCGACTGGCCAAAGGTCTCGATGTCGCAAAGGCAATGGAACCCGGCCAGACGGGAAGGTTGCTGCTGCACGCCTTTCCTGACCGAATCGCGCTCCAGCGCGGCGGCAGAGGCCGGTTCCTCATGACGAACGGGCGCGGCGCGGAGCTGCCGGAGACCGACCGACTTGCCGGCAGCCAGATGCTCGTCATCGCCGACCTGACGGGCCGCGCAGCGCGGGGGCGCATCCTGGCGGCAGCAGAGGTTTCGCGCGCCGACATCGAGGAAGAGCTGCCCGATGCCATTTCGACTGGCGACCAAACCTTCTTCGACCGGCAAAACCGGCAGGTCAGGGCCAGACGGGCGACGCGGCTCGGCGCCATCGTCTTCGACGAGACGCCGCTGCCCCGTCCGACCGGTGAGGCCGTCAGCCGCGCTCTGGCGGAAGGCGTGCGCGAGCTGGGGTTGGAACAGCTTCCCTTTTCCAAGGAGGCCATACAGCTTCGCGAACGCATGGGCTTTCTTCACCGCAGTATCGGCGACCCGTGGCCTGACCTCAGCGACGAAGCGCTGCTTTCGCGGCTGGACGAGTGGTTCGTTCCCTATCAGATGGATGCTCGGGGGATTTCCGATATCTCCCCATCCGGCCTTTCGAACGGTTTGATGGCATTGATACCGCACGGGCTGCAGCGCGATCTTTCGCGCCTCGCGCCGACGCATTTCGAAGCGCCGACGGGACAGCGCCATCCGATCCAGTATCACGGCGAAGAGCCGACTTTGACGATCCGTGTGCAGGAACTCTTCGGCCTCAAGCACCATCCGGCGATCGGTGACGGCCGACTGCCGCTGCTTCTCGAGCTGACATCGCCGGCACATCGGCCGATTCAGACCACCCGCGACCTGCCCGGCTTCTGGGCCGGCTCGTGGAAGGATGTGCGCGCCGACATGCGCGGCCGCTATCCCAAACACCCCTGGCCTGAGCGGCCGGACGACGCCATGCCGACGACAAGGGTAAAACCTCGTGATACATGAGCCCCAGCACGGTTCAAGGGATGCCAGATGGTTGATAATGTCGAGAGTTCGCCCGAAGAGGACAGGCACAGCAGCAGACGCTTGAGATTGCAGACGCTGGTTCGGCTGAGATGGCTTGCCGTCGGCGGCCAGGCAGTCACAGTGTTCATCGTTGCCTTCTGGTTGAAATTCCCCCTTCCGCTGGCGGCATGCGCGGTGCTGATCGCGGCGCTGGCGGCTGTCAATTTCTTCCTGATGATCCGCTACCCGCCGACGCACCGCCTCTACCCGGGCGCGGCCTTCTCGCTGCTGGGCTTTGATCTTCTGCAGCTTTGCGCACTGCTGTTCATCACCGGCGGCCTTGCCAATCCCTTCGCTGCCCTCGTCTGCGTTCCTGTCATCATCTCCTTCGCGTCGCAGCCGATCCGCTTCAGCACGGTGCTCATCCTGGTCGCGATGGTCTGCATCACCATCCTCGCCTTTTCGCCCTTTCCCTTACCGTGGTTCGACGGGGTCGAGATCAATGTGCATACTGTGATGCAGTTTGGCGTCTGGTGCTCGATCGCATCGACCATGGCTTTCGCCGCCTTCTACGCATATCGGGTCTCGATGGAGGCGAGCCAGCTGGCCGATGCCCTGGCGGCAACCGAACTTGTGCTGCAGCGGGAGAAGCACCTTTCGCAGTTGGACGGTCTTGCCGCCGCTGCCGCGCACGAACTCGGAACTCCGCTCGCCACGATCAGCGTCGTTGCCAAGGAAATGGAACGGGAATTGAAGGATGACGATCGCTTTCGCGAGGATGTGCAGCTGCTGCGCAGCCAGAGCGAGCGGTGCCGCGACATCCTGCGGCGCCTGGCGACGCTCTCGGCGGAAGGCGAGGCACATCTTCGACGCCTGCCGCTGTCATCCATGATGGAAGAGATCGTGGCACCGCACAGGGAATTCGGGATCAAACTCGAACTCATCGAGAAAAGCCCGCGCAAGGGCGAGCCGGTCACCGACCGCAATGCCGGCATCATGTATGGGCTCGGCAACCTGATCGAGAACGCCGTCGACTACGCGCGTGATAGGGTAACGGTGACGGTCGAACACGATCCAAGAAAAGTCCGCATCACGGTCGAGGACGACGGCGAAGGCTACTCTTCCGATATTCTGACCCGGATCGGCGAACCCTACGTCACAAAGAGACAGCGAGAGGACCGCGCCGGTGGGCTGGGCCTTGGCCTCTTCATCGCCAAGACGCTTCTGGAGCGATCCGGCGCGTCGCTTGTGTTCGAGAACCGCATGCCGGAGACTGCCGGAGCACGCGTCCGTGTCGAATGGCCGCGCATGCTGATCGATGCAAATTCGACAAAATGACGCTATCGGCATAATGAAAAGCGGGATACTTGACTTATATCAGGCAGGCGGTTGCCGGGATTGACGAATATGAACGAGCTTGACCACGAATCCTCTCTTGCAGATGCGGATCATATCGGTCCGGACGCTAGCCTGCTGATCGTCGATGATGACGGGCCGTTCCTGCGCCGCCTGGCACGCGCCATGGAGACGCGCGGCTTCAAGGTCGAAACTGCCGAGTCCGTCGCGGAGGGTGTTGCCAAGTCGAAGATCCATCCGCCGAAATACGCTGTCGTCGACCTGCGGCTTGGCGACGGCAACGGGTTGGATGTGATCGAGGCAATCCGGCAGCGTCGGGACGACACGCGGATCATCATTTTGACCGGCTACGGCAATATTGCAACCGCCGTCACGGCGGTGAAGCTCGGCGCTGTCGATTACCTGGCAAAGCCTGCCGATGCCGACGATGTCTATGCAGCGCTGACGCAGCGAGCCGGCGAGAAGGCGGAGCTGCCGGAAAACCCGATGTCGGCTGACCGGGTGCGGTGGGAGCATATCCAGCGGGTTTACGAGATGTGCGAGCGCAATGTTTCGGAAACGGCACGGCGGCTCAACATGCATCGCCGTACGCTGCAGCGAATCCTCGCCAAGCGCGCGCCGAAGTAAGCTCAGATATCGTCGACATCAAACGGCTTGCCGTTTGCCCATTCGGCCATCAGCAGGCGCTGGGCGGCTGCGCGGGAAAAATTCAGCGTGACGGATTTGCGCGTGGCGGGCGCCAGGCGATGCTCGGGCGCTTCCCGGATCATATGCGCACCGTAGCCATCGGATAGGAACAGGCCGCAGTCCTCGGGGAAAATCTCGAGCGGAACGTCCTTGTGGGTGGCGAAGAACAGTCGATCGCAATGCAGGCGATACTCCGGCCACTTGCGGTCGACGCGAAAGTCCTCGATCGACGTCTTGATCTCGATGATCCAGATTTCGCCCTTCTCCGAAATCGTGATCAGGTCGGCCCGCCGCCCGCTGGCAAGCGACAGCTCCGGCAAGACCGCGTGACGCATTTCATGAAGTAAAATCTGAGTCCCGCGGCGCACGAGCATAGCTCTGTCCGATTGGCGGCCATCTATTAACGGATTGTTATTGTAAACATTCAAAATCGTCATGGATAACCGTAGGCGCAGTGCGCGCGTTGTTGCAAAAAAACCATGCGCTTCTAATTTGCCGCTGCGTATTGGTTTTGCCGCACTGCAACAGCTTGCAAAGGCAAAGTTAATCGAAAATAAACCATAATCAAAGATGGTTCAAAAGACCGTTCCTCCTTGCCCATTTCCTAAGAGACATCCATGCGCATCCGCAATGCATTTCCTGTATTCGGCCTGATGGCGACGCTCGCTCTGGCCGGTTGCTCCTCGACTACCGAAAGCGCCTCCGTCGACGACAAGGGCACCCCGGGGCCGACCGTTCAGACCGCGCAAATCTTCGACGACGCCTACGGCGTGACGACGGATGCGGGATATTCGCTTCCGGCCATCCCGATCCAGAAGGTGAAGCCGCAGTTCCGCCGGCAGATCGTCTCTTACGAAACCACCGAACGCCCGGGCACGATCATCGTCAACACGCGCGAGCGCTTCCTCTACTACATCCTGCCGGGCGGCAAGGCGATGCGTTACGGCATCGGCGTCGGCAAGCAGGGCTTCGCCTGGGCCGGCACGGCCTATGTCGCCTGGAAGCAGGAATGGCCGACCTGGCACCCGCCGAAGGAAATGGCCGAGCGCAAGCCGGAAGTCGCCAAGTACGTCGAGGAGGGCATGGGTCCCGGCCTCAGCAACCCGCTTGGTGCGCGCGCCATGTACCTCTTCAACGAAAAGGGCCAGGACACCCTCTTCCGCCTGCACGGCACGCCGGAATGGGCTTCGATCGGAACGGCCGCCTCGTCCGGCTGCATTCGCCTTATGAACCAGGACGTTATCGACCTCTACAGCCGCGTGCGTCCGGGCAAGACGACCTCGAAGGTCATCGTTATCCAGTAAGCTGCCGCTGAAATCGGGTATTTAAAAGGCCGCCGGAACGTTGTTTCGGCGGCCTTTTCTATTGATTTGTCCTCGTCAGGCCGCTTGCTCCGCCTTCAGTTCGAGGCGGCGGCGATGCAGGACTGGCTCGGTATAGCCGTTCGGCTGCGCCCTGCCCTTCAAGACGAGATCAAGGGCCGCCTCGAAGGCGATTGAAGCGTCGAAATCGGGCGCCATCGGAGTGTAGGCGGGATCGGACGCATTCTGCTGATCGACAATGGCGGCCATGCGCTTCATCGTCTCGACGATCTGCGCTTCGGTCGTGACCTTGTGGTGCAGCCAGTTCGCCATATGCTGGGCGGAGATACGCAGCGTCGCCCGGTCCTCCATGAGGCCGACATTGTTGATGTCGGGCACCTTGGAGCAGCCGACGCCCTGATCGACCCAGCGGACAACGTAGCCGAGGATGCCCTGGGCGTTGTTGTCGAGTTCCCGCTGGATTTCCTCCGGCGTCCAATTCGGGCGGACCGCGACGGGGACCGAAAGGATATCGGAGAGCTTGGCACGGGCGCGATCCTTGAGGCCCTGCTGGATGCGGGCGACGTTGACGCGGTGGTAATGCGTGGCGTGCAATGTCGCGGCCGTCGGCGACGGAACCCAGGCGGTATTGGCGCCAGCCTTCGGGTGCGCGATCTTCTGCTCCAGCATCGCCGCCATCAGATCCGGCATGGCCCACATGCCCTTGCCGATCTGCGCGTGGCCGGATAGGCCGCATTCGAGGCCGATATCGACGTTCCAGTTTTCGTAGGCTGCGATCCAGGCGGCCTGCTTCATGTCGCCCTTGCGGATCATCGGCCCGGCCTCCATCGAGGTGTGGATTTCATCGCCCGTACGATCCAGGAAGCCGGTATTGATGAAGACCACGCGCTCGCGAGCGGCACGGATGCATTCCTTGAGATTGACGGTCGTCCGCCGCTCCTCGTCCATGATGCCCATCTTGATGGTATTGCGCGCCATGCCGAGGGCATCCTCGACGCGCGAGAAGATCTCGGCGGCGAACGCGACTTCCTCGGGGCCATGCATCTTCGGCTTGACGACATAGACCGAACCAGTGCGCGAATTCTTGCGGCGGCCGTTCGGGCCGACGTCGTGGAGCGCAATCATGCCCGTGATCATCGCATCCATGATGCCCTCTGGCACTTCATTGCCGTCACGTTCAAGGATGGCGGCATTGGTCATGAGGTGGCCGACGTTGCGCACCAGCATCAGCGATCGGCGATGCACTTCGAAGGGCGCACCTGTCGGACCGTTGTATTCCAAATCCGGATTGAGCTTTCGGATGAGGCTCGAACCGCCCTTCGATACCTCTTCCTGAAGGTCGCCCTTCATGAGGCCAAGCCAATTGCGGTAGATGACGACCTTGTCTTCAGCGTCGACGGCTGCAACCGAATCCTCACAGTCCATGATCGTCGTGATCGCCGATTCCAGCCGGACGTCGGAGATATGCGCCGGATCGCTCTTGCCAATCGCGGTTGAGGCATCGATGGCGATGTCGATATGGATGCCGTTGTTCTTCAGCAGGATGTGAGTCGGCGCCGCGGCATCGCCTTGATAGCCGGCAAAGTGCGCCGCATCGGTCAGCGAAACATGCTCGCCATCGGTTGAGGTGACGGCCAGAGCACCATCCCGGACAGCAAACGTCGCAACATCCTTCCAGCGCCAGCCGTCGAGCGGAGCGGCGGTGTCGAGGAAATCGCGCGCCCAGGCAATCACCTTCTCGCCGCGCTTCGGATTGTAGCCTTTGCCCTTCTCGGCACCGTCGCTCTCGGGAATCGCGTCCGTTCCGTAAAGCGCATCGTAGAGCGAGCCCCAACGGGCGTTGGCGGCATTCAGCGCGTAGCGAGCGTTCATGACGGGAACGACAAGCTGTGGGCCCGCTATCGAAGCGATCTCCGGATCGACGTTCGTGGTCGTCACCTGGAAGTCGGAGCCCTCCGGCAGGATATAGCCGATGTCCCGAAGAAACGCCTGATAGGCTTCCATATCGGTCGGCGCACCGTGTTGGCGGTACCAATCATCGATACGAAGCTGGAGCGCATCGCGCTTGGCGAGCAGCTCGCGATTGCGCGGCGCCAGATCGTGAACGATGGCCGAGAAATCGGCAAAGAACTTGTCGGCATCGATCTTCAGCCCGGGCAGCGCTTCCTTGACGAGAAACTCATGAAGGACGGCTTCAACGGCAAGACCGTTTTTATCGATGCGGCTCATTCAATGTCTCCTAGGACCCACGCGGTTTTTCGCATGCTGCCACTTTGCCCGGCTTTCATTCATAGTCAATTATGCAATAGTTCGAAAGATTTATGCCGATTTAGGCAAAGACCGCGGCGTGACGCACATCGGTAGCCCGTTTTGCGGCTGCGTCGTCAGCTTTTGCACCGGCCAGGGCTTCGTCTGATCCGTCAGATCGAAGCGGAAACGGTGCATCAGCACCGCCAGAGCGATCACTGCCTCCTGCAGGGCAAAGGTTGCGCCGATGCAGACACGCGGGCCCGCGCCGAACGGCAGGAACTGAAAGCGACCGATCTTACCGCGATTCTCCGGCAGGAACCGTTCCGGCAGGTAGGCGCGCGGCTTGTCCCAATAGAGTTCGTGGCGATGCAGCGTCCACGGCATGATGAGAACGGTGACGCCGGCCTCGATCTCGACCGTTTCACCCTTCGCATCGGTCCACCGATCGGCGGCGATTGCGGCGCGATTGATCGACGGCGCCGGCGGATAGAGCCGCAGCGCCTCCTCGAAGGCCGCGCGGGTGTAAGGCATCAGATCGAGCCACTTGACCGGCTCGACATCCCGCGCCAGCACGCGATCAATCTCCTCCTCCATCGCCTCGCGGATATGCTGTGTGTTCGCGACGCAGTAGAGCGTCCACGCGAGTGCACGCGCCGTCGTCTCGTGGCCGGCACCGATGAAGGTAAGGATATTGTCTTCGATTTCGTCATTCGTCAGCCCGCCGCTCGCGGCCTGATCGAGGAGCAAGGTCAGGAAGTCGTCCGGCGTGGCGGCGCGATTGGCCTGCATGCGCGCAAGCCGGGCATTCATGGTCTGGCGTACGATGTTGCGAAACTTGTCGAGCACCTTCTGGCCACCGATGCGGGTCAGGCGCGGAACCCAGGACGGCGCGCGCAGAAGGTCCATCGGATCGACGCGCCCCATACGATGCAAGAGCGCGTTGACGTCATCGGCAAAGCTGTCGGAGGACGTGACGATCTCACCCGAGAACAGCGTATCGGCGAGAATGGCGAAGGTCAGCTCCGTCATGTCGGCGGCGATCTCGAAGACCTTGCCCTCGCTGCCGGCGGCCTGGTATTTTCTCGCATAGTCCTCGGACTGGCGAAGCATCTGGCCGGCAAAGCCGTTTGCATGGCGCGGTGTGAAAACCGGCGCGACTGCCTTGCGGGATCGCTTCCAGACTTCTCCTTCCGCCGTCAGCAATCCGTCGCGCAGGATGGGGCGCAGAATGAGCTGGCGAATGTCCGACATGCGGTAGTTTGCGGCATTGTCGACGAGAACATGGCGGATCAGGCCGGGGTCGTTGACGATCAGGGTTCTTTCCCGAAAGAACCGCGTGTGAATCCACGGCAGCGTATGGGAAGGCTCTCCCCAGAGTTCCAGCGGGTTGCGTAGGATCGTTCGGATGATCTCAAGGCGTCCCGGCGGCACCGTTCGCGGCAGCGGCGCTGGGGGCTCAAAGGGATGCGGACGCATGTCCATGAGAATTCAGCCTTTCGCGGAAGATCTCAAGCTCTTCCCGGCAAGGCAAAAACTAGAGCAGACGCTCCAGCTCGTCCAGCTTATCGTTGACCAGCCAACCGTAATAGTTCTCTTCCGGCCAGACAGTTTCGCCCGAAGCACGGTTCTTGGCAGCAAGAGCGGCCGCGCGCTGGCGCGAATTGCCGACATTATAAAGCGTGGCGGTCAGGCCTGGATTCCTGGAGATATCCATGTCGGCGATCTCCTTGTAATCGTCGATCGACCGGCGGATCGAGGCGGCGACGAAAGCGAGCGAGATATCGGGCTGCATGATCGCCTTGTAGACGGAACCAGCGTCCTTCTCGTTCAGCTTCTCATAGCCCGACACCTTGGAGACGAGATCCGAGAGCATCAGCGCCGTCAGCGGGTTGATCTGGCCAAGGCCGAAGGTCTGACCGGCATAGAAGGGCTGGAAGAAAACCGCGCTGAAGCGATTGTTCGGGAAGGTCTTGCCGTCCACGGTCTTGCCGCGGAAATCGCTTTCCCAGATATCCTCGCGGCAGCTCCAAAGCGTGTAGGCATCGCCGCCCTTGCCGTTGCATTCGGAAAACTGCGGCCGCTTGATGAAGTCGTCCACGTCCTCGCCACCATAGGCGAAGCGGAAGCTCTCGCCGGCATAGGATGCAGCCTTCACATAATAGGACTGCAGACGGTCGTAAGCGTCGACATTATACGTATGCTCGCCGACGATCGCGCCGATCACATGAATCGGATCGATGCCGTAAGCGGCCGAAACCTTCTTGATCTTGGCCATCAGCTCGTGATCCGAGGCGAGGAGATCATGAACTTTCTCGTACTTGCGATCGAACGAGGTCTTCGTGCCTTTCGTGCGGCGGACCGAGGCGCCTGGAACATCCGGTTGCTCGGCATGACGGTTTCCTGGCGGCACCACCTGCATGGCAAAAGCGGGAGCCGAGGTCAGCACGGCAGCGGCAATCAAGAGGCTTGTCAGAAGGCGTCGCACGATCAGCGTTCTCATCGGTTCATGGCATTGTCGCGAAGCGCGCTGACTGGACCACAATCTTGGCCGAATGATGCTGGCGCTGACAACAAAACGGGCCTTTCACTAAAAAGTAAAAGGCCCGCTGTCGAGAGTTCAAGCTGTCAAAATCGCGTCATTACATCAGTCAAGACATGACCGGATGCTTGTTCATCACAGGATGAAGCGGGACAGATCCGTGTTCTGCGCCAGGTCGCCGACATGCTTGCGTACATACTCGGCATCGATGGTCACAGCCGTGCCGCCGCGATCCGGTGCGTTGAACGAGATCTCGTCCAATACGCGCTCCATCACCGTCTGCAGGCGGCGGGCACCGATGTTTTCAACCGACGAGTTCAGGTGAACCGCGACATCGGCCAGAGCATCGATGCCGTCGTCGGTGAATTCGAGGCTCAGACCTTCGGTCTCCATCAGCGCCTTGTACTGCCTGATAAGGCTAGCCTCGGTTTCCGTCAGGATGCGGCGGAAGTCTTCCTTGGTCAGCGGACGCAGCTCGACGCGGATCGGCAGGCGGCCCTGCAATTCCGGCAGGAGGTCCGAGGGCTTGGAGACATGGAAGGCACCCGAGGCGATGAACAGCACGTGGTCGGTCTTCACCGGGCCGTACTTTGTCGACACCGTCGTGCCTTCCACCAGCGGAAGTAGGTCGCGCTGCACGCCCTCACGCGAAACCCCTGCACCCATACCGCCGTCGCGAGCGGCGATCTTGTCGATCTCGTCGAGGAAGACGATGCCGTCATTCTCGACCGCGCGGACCGCCTCGCGCTGGATGACTTCGTTGTCGATCAGCTTGTCGGACTCGTCGCGGATCAGATCCGTGTAGGATGCCTTAACCGTCGTGCGGACCTTCTTGGTGCGGCCGCCCATCGCCTTGCCGAACATTTCGGAAAGGTTGAGCACACCGATATTGGCGCCCGGCATGCCAGGAATATCGAAGCCGCCCATGCCGGTGGCGGTGTCGGCGATCTCGATATCGATCTCCTTGTCGTCAAGTTCGCCGCCACGCAGCTTCTTGCGGAAGCTGTCGCGCGTCGCCGGCGAGGCCGTGGAGCCGACGAGCGCATCGAGAACGCGCTCTTCCGCGCTCATATGCGCCTTGGCCTGCACTTCGCTCCGCTTCTTCTCGCGGGCGAGCCCGATGCCGACCTCGACGAGATCGCGGATAATCTGCTCGACGTCGCGGCCGACATAGCCGACTTCGGTGAACTTCGTGGCTTCGACCTTGATGAATGGCGCACCCGCCAGTTTGGCGAGACGGCGAGAGATTTCCGTCTTGCCAACACCGGTCGGACCGATCATCAGGATGTTCTTGGGCATGACTTCGTCGCGCAGATCCGGATCGAGCTGGTGGCGACGCCAGCGGTTGCGCAACGCGATTGCCACCGCGCGCTTGGCCTCATGCTGACCGATAATATAGCGATCGAGTTCGGAAACGATCTCGCGGGGGGAAAAAGTGGTCATGTGTCCGTTACTCCGGGTGCGTCCAACGCCATGAAATGCGCCGGACCGTAAATGGAAGTTCTTGTATCGACGTAGTGGAAGCCTGCTTTTTCGTAAGCCCTAATCGCCTGGCGGTTTTCGGGATCCGGATCGATCACGATGCGCCTCGCACCGTTCGCGAAGAGTTCGGCCGCGAGCTGACGGATGATCGCAGTACCGTGACCCTTGCCTATCAGCTCAGCAACACCGATCGAGATATCGACGCCCAGCGTGCCTTTCGGCTGGTCCTGATAGGGATGACCGTCTTCCAAATGAGGATCATAGCTTTGGAGGTAACCTATCGGATGCCCGTCCAGCTCCACGATCATCGGCCTTGTCTCGATACTGTTCATCGCCTCTTCGATCGACGCAAGCTCTGTCTCGGGCGCGCCCCACCATTTCGCGACATGCGGTTCTGCCAGCCACTTTGCCACGAGGCCAAAATCCTCGCGGCTGATGTCGCGGAAACGGTATTTCGGGGCGTGCTCAGCTTTCGGCATCCAGGGTTTCCACCACCATATTATGGTTCGTGTAGACACAGATATCGGCGGCAATATCCAGCGCGCGCCGCGCCACCTCTTCGGCTGATTTGTCCGTATCCATCAGGGCGAGGGCCGCAGCGAGTGCAAAATTGCCGCCCGAACCGATCGCCATGGCGCCATGCTCCGGCTCTAGAACGTCACCGTTGCCTGTTATCGCCAGTGTCACCTGCTTGTCGGCGACGAGCATCATGGCTTCGAGGTTGCGGAGATACTTGTCCGTGCGCCAATCCTTGGCGAGCTCGACGGCTGCGCGCATCAGCTGGCCCGGATATTGTTCGAGCTTCTTTTCAAGACGTTCGAGGAGGGTGAAGGCATCCGCGGTGGCGCCTGCGAAACCGGCAATCACTTCCCCCTTGCCGATGCGCCGGATCTTGCGGGCATTGCCTTTCATCACGGTCTGGCCGAGGCTCACCTGACCGTCGCCGGCCATGATGACCTTGCCGCCCTTTCGAACTGTAACAATTGTTGTCATCTATTCACCTTTGCCCGTCTGCCGGGCTCGTTACGTCGGGCCGAACGCCGGCCCTGTCGAGCCCTATGTAAGTGCATGAATGCCGATTGCAAATGGCGTCGTTTTCTGCTGCCGCGGTTCTGGATATTTCACGGCTTGCCTGATAAGGAACCCCCGTACTTCCCGATGGAGCAGCCATATGGCCGAGACCGCAGCAAGCCGCACGGGCACCGTATCCCGCAAGACGAACGAGACTACGGTTTCCGTTTCCGTCAATCTCGACGGTACCGGAAAATCGAAGATTTCGACGGGCGTCGGCTTCTTCGACCATATGCTTGACCAGCTGTCACGACATTCGCTCATCGACATGGAGATCGAGACCAAGGGCGACCTGCACATCGACGATCACCACACGGTGGAAGACACCGGCATCGCGATCGGCCAGGCGATTGCCAAGGCGCTCGGCGATCGCCGCGGCATCGCCCGCTACGCATCGATCGATCTCGCCATGGACGAGACGATGACGAAGGCAGCCGTCGACCTTTCCGGTCGTCCCTTCCTCGCCTGGAACGTCGCCTTCAGCGCGCCGAAGATCGGCACGTTCGACACGGAGCTCGTGCGCGAATTCTTCCAGGCGCTTGCCCAGAACGCCGGCATCACCTTGCATATTCTCAACCATTATGGGGCCAACAACCACCATATTGCAGAGACATGTTTCAAGGCCGTTGCCCGCGCGCTGCGTACGGCAACAGAGATCGATCCGAGACAGGCGGGCCGTGTTCCCTCGACGAAGGGCACGCTCGTCTGAGCCCCCTAAGGGAGCTTGACGATATGACTTCCAGCTATCTGGTTCTAACTGCGCCTGGCGGAACGGACTCCAACCACGAGAAGACGCGCTTCATTCGCGACGGCTTTACCATTCTCGGGTTTCTCTTCCCCTGGATATGGCTGGCCTTCCATCGGCTGTGGCTCCACGCCATCGCGGCATTCCTCCTGCAAAGCCTTGGCGGTGCTCTGGCTGACCGGGCGGACCTGTGGCCAGTCGGCGTCGCGATTACCTTCGGCACCAGTCTGTTGGTGGCACTCGAGGGCCAGAATCTTCGTATCCGCAATCTGGTCGCGAAGGGCTGGGACGAGGCCGACCTCGTCTCTGCCGATTCGCTTCAGACCGCTGAAGAAATCTACTTTTCGAATGTTCAGACCGACACCGGCGACAGCCGTCCGGCGCCCTCGCCGCAATGGGACCCCACAGCCCATGCGCCGCGTCACGGCAATGCCACCTCGCTCGGTCTCTTTGGTTTTGATGGAGGACGCTGATGCGCGTCGCAATTATCGACTACGGTTCCGGCAATCTGCGTTCGGCGACGAAGGCCTTCGAACGAGCCGCGCGGGAAGCCGGCATCGATGCCGTGATCGACCTGACTGACAATGCCGAGACCGTCGCGGCCGCCGATCGCGTTGTGCTGCCAGGTGTCGGTGCCTATGCCGACTGCCGGCGCGGGCTCGATGCCGTTCCCGGCATGTCGGAAGCGCTGATCGATGCGGTCGAGAAAAAGGCCCGACCTTTCCTCGGCATTTGCGTCGGCATGCAGCTGATGTCGTCACGCGGTCTCGAGAAGACGGTCACTGATGGTTTCAGCTGGATCCCCGGAGACGTCGTTGAAATGACGCCCGGTGATGCCAATCTAAAGATCCCGCAAATCGGCTGGAATACACTGAACTTAAGATCCCCTCACCCGCTGTTTGAGGGTATTCCCACGGGGCCGAACGGGCTGCATGCCTATTTTGTGCATTCCTATCATCTGGCGGCGAAGAACTCTGGCGACGTGATTGCGACGGCCGACTACGGCGGGCCGATCACTGCTTTCGTTGGCCGCGACAACATGGCCGGAGCCCAGTTCCATCCCGAAAAGAGCCAGAAGCTCGGCCTGGCCCTAATTGCCAATTTCCTGCGCTGGAAGCCTTAAGCTCGCGCATTGCAAGGACAGACAGAATGATCCTATTTCCCGCAATCGACCTCAAGGATGGCCAGTGTGTTCGCCTCAAGCTCGGCGACATGGACCAGGCGACCGTCTACAATCCCGACCCTGCCGCGCAGGCGAAGGCGTTTGAAGATCAAGGGTTCGAGTGGCTGCATGTCGTTGATCTGAACGGCGCCTTCGCGGGCGAAAGCGTCAATGGCGCGGCCGTCGACGCAATCCTGAAGGCGACGAAGAACCCCGTCCAGCTTGGCGGCGGTATTCGCACACTCGACCATATCGAGAGCTGGCTGTCGCGCGGCCTCGCCCGCGTCATTCTTGGCACGATCGCCGTGCGCAATCCGGCACTGGTGATCGAAGCCTGCAAGACGTTTCCCGGCCGCGTGGCTGTCGGCATCGATGCCAAGGGCGGCAAAGTCGCCGTCGAGGGCTGGGCCGAGGCCTCCGAGCTCGGCGTCATCGAGCTGGCGAGGAAATTCGAGGGCGCAGGCGTTGCCGCAATCATCTATACCGACATCGACCGCGACGGCATCCTCGCAGGCATCAATTGGGCGTCAACACTCGAACTTGCCAAGGCGGTGTCGATCCCGGTGATCGCGTCCGGTGGCTTGGCTTCGATCGAGGATGTGAAACGGATGCTCGAGCCCGACGCACGCACGCTCGAGGGTGCGATCTCGGGCCGCGCGTTGTATGATGGACGCCTTGATCCCAAGGAAGCGCTGGCGCTGATTGCGGCCGCACGCGCAAAGGAGATTGCGCAGTGACCCTGAAGGCCCGTGTCATTCCCTGCCTCGACGTCAAGGACGGCCGCGTCGTCAAGGGCGTCAATTTCGTCAACCTGGTGGACGCCGGCGACCCGGTCGAGGCGGCCAAGGCCTACGATGCTGCCGGCGCCGACGAGCTCTGCTTCCTCGACATCACCGCTTCGTCGGACAATCGTGAAACGATCTTCGACGTCGTCGCACGCACGGCCGAACAGTGCTTCATGCCTGTCACCGTCGGCGGAGGCGTGCGCACCATCACTGATATTCGCAAGTTGCTGCTCTGCGGCGCCGACAAGGTTTCGATCAATTCGGCGGCAGTCAACAATCCTGACTTCGTTGCGGAAGCGGCTGACAAGTTCGGCGACCAGTGCATCGTCGTCTCCATCGATGCCAAGCGCCGGCGCACGCAGGCGGTCGGCCAGGACAATCTGAGCGCCTGGGAGATCTACACACATGGCGGCCGCAATGCGACCGGCATCGACGCCGTGGATTTCGCACGGAAAATGGTCGAGCGCGGGGCCGGCGAACTGCTCGTCACGTCGATGGACCGAGACGGAACGAAAGTCGGCTACGATCTCGAGTTGACACGCGCCATTGCGGATTCGGTTCGGGTGCCGGTCATCGCCTCGGGCGGCGTCGGCGACCTCGACGATCTCGTGGCCGGCGTCAAGCAGGGGCATGCCAATGCCGTTTTGGCCGCATCGATCTTCCACTTCGGCACCTATTCCGTCGAAGAGGCGAAGCGCTATATGTCGTCCTGCGGCATCGACATGCGTCTGGACTGATTAGAAAGCAGAATCATGAGCGAATTCACCCTTGCCGACCTGGAAAAGATCGTCGATGCGCGATCGAAAGCCTCGCCAGATGAATCCTGGACGGCAAAACTCGTTTCCGCAGGCCAGCCCAAAGCTGCCAAGAAACTCGGCGAAGAGGCAATCGAAGCCGTGATGGCAGCAATTGCCGACGACCGTGAGAACCTCACCTATGAAGCCGCCGACCTGCTCTATCACCTATTGGTCGTATTGAAGGTGGCGGGCATTCCGTTACACAGTGTCATGGCGGAGCTTGAGCGGCGTACCGCTCAATCCGGCCTGACAGAAAAGGCGAGCCGGCAAAGTTCATGAGTATCGCAAGACAGCTCATCGGAGCGCCCGAGGCGCTCGATCATTTTCAGGCGAATGCCTATTCGCCCTATCACTTCTTTTCTTCCGAGGAATGGGCGCGCTTCCGCGCCGATACGCCCCTGACTCTGAAGGGGGACGAGGTCAAGCGGCTACGCTCCATGGGCGACCCGATCGACCTTGATGAAGTGCGGCGGATCTATCTTTCGCTTTCGCGCCTTCTCTCAGCCCACGTGGAATCGTCGCAACTGCTTTTTGAGCAACGCAACCGCTTTCTCAGTCTCTCGAATGTCGCGAAAACGCCGTTTGTCATCGGCATCGCCGGCTCGGTGGCCGTCGGCAAGTCGACGACCGCCCGTATCCTGAAAGAGCTGCTGACGCGCTGGCCTTCCAGCCCGAAAGTGGATCTGGTGACCACCGATGGCTTTCTGCATCCGAACGCCGTGCTGCAGCGTGAAAACCTGATGCAGCGCAAGGGCTTCCCCGAGAGCTACGACACCGGAGCGATCCTGCGCTTCCTGGCGGCGATCAAGGCCGGGCAGCCGAACGTCAAGGCGCCGTCCTACTCGCATCTGGTCTATGACGTCCTGCCAAATGAATACAAGATCGTCGATCGGCCGGACATCCTGATCTTCGAGGGCATCAACGTCCTGCAGTCACGCGACCTGCCGGCCGGCGGCAAGATCGTGCCGATGGTCTCCGACTTCTTCGACTTCTCGATCTACATAGATGCGGAGGAAAGCCGGATTCACGACTGGTACGTGACGCGCTTCATGCGGCTCCGCGAAACGGCGTTTCGCGATCCTCATTCCTTCTTCCACCGCTACGCCTCGATCAGCGAGGAGGAAGCGCTGTCGATCGCCGAAGGCCTCTGGGAAAACATCAACCTCAAGAATCTGCGGGAGAACATCCTGCCGACGCGTCCGCGCGCTGACCTGATCCTGCGCAAGGGCAACAATCACCTGATCGAACAGGTGGCCCTGAGGAAGCTCTAAGGTGTTATCCGACGAAGCGTCAGGTTAATACGACCGCCATTCTTTAGCAGCGTCGAGGTCGACGGATAGATTTTGTCGACGCCGTGGAAACATAGCCGCCCTTCCGCACCCAAGACAACGACATCGCCACTCGATAGCTTGAAGGAGAGCGTGCGGTCGTTGCGCGCGAGGCCGCCGACGCGGAAGAGGCAACCATTGCCAAGCGATATCGACACGACGGGCGCGGCGAGATCCTGCTCGTCCTTGTCCTGATGCAGGCCCATGCGCGCCTCGTCGGAATAGAAGTTGACGAGACAGGCCTGTGGAGGCTTGCCGTAGCCGGACAGGTCGTTCCAGATTTCCAGCAGTTCCGCGGGCATATCCGGCCAAGGCTTGCCCGTGACAGGGTGGGTCGGCTGGTAGCGATAGCCGCGCTGCTTGTCCGTGACCCAGCCGAGCGGTCCGCAATTCGTCATGCGCACCGACATCGGCTTGCCGGTGCCGGGCATGACGGGCACGAAAAGCGGCGCGTCCGCCACGATCGTCCGGATGATATCGACCAATGCCTGCTGCCGCGGTCGGTCCAGATAGTCCGGAAGGTGACTGACGCCGGTGGGCAGCTTAAGCATATCAATCTCCGAAGGGGCGCCCACGCATCTTCTTCACCTCGGCGCGGCCCGATTTCTCCTTCAGCCGGCGTTCGATCGACCCTTTTGTCGGCTTGGTTTTCTTGCGGGGCGGCGGCGGCGGTTTTGCCGCCTCGAGAATCAGCTCTTTCAGCCGCTCACGCGCGTCTTCGCGGTTACGATCTTGGCTGCGGAAGCGGCTTGCCTCGATCATCAGCACACCTTCTTTCGACAGGCGCTTGCCAGCAAGCTTCACGGCATTCACCTTCACGCGCTCGTTCAAGGAGGGTGAGTTGGGAATGTTGAAGAACAACTGGACTGATGTCGAGACCTTGTTGACGTTCTGCCCGCCGGGGCCACCCGCCAGGACGAACTGCTCCGTCAGCTCCCATCCGGCGATGGTGATTCGATCGTTGATGTAAAGCGGGTCGCTGGCCATGCGATTTCTATCTCACATCGGCCGGCGCTTGGGAACAGACAAAGAAACCCGGCGAACGCCGCCGGGTTTCACGTGAATCATCAATGTTTTGGCGCGTCATTCAGCCGCGGCGCGAAACCCCGGGGCCGCATCGCGCACCCCGCCATCGACATGGCCTTCGAACTTGGCGAAGTTCTCGATGAACATCGTCACGAGCTTGCCGGCCTGTGCGTCATAGCCGATCGGATCCTGCCACGTGGAACGCGGATCGAGGATCGCCGCCTCGACGCCCGGCACCGCGACGGGAACCGCGAAACCGAAATTCGGATCAACGCGGAAATCCGCCTTGCCGAGTTCGCCCGAGAGCGCTGCGGCAAGCAGCGTGCGCGTTGCCTTGATCGGCATGCGCTTCCCGGTGCCGTAGGCCCCGCCGGTCCAGCCGGTGTTGACCAGCCAGCATTCGACCCCGTGGCGGCCGATGAGATCTTTCAGGAGATTGCCGTATTCTGACGGATGGCGTGGCATGAACGGCGCGCCGAAGCAGGTCGAGAAGGTCGCTTCTGGCTCGGTCACGCCCCGCTCGGTGCCGGCCACCTTGGCGGTGTAGCCCGACAGGAAGTGGTACATGGCCTGATCCGGCGTCAATTTGGCGATCGGCGGCATGACGCCGAAGGCATCCGCGGTCAGCATAATGATCGTCTTCGGATGACCGGCAAGACCGGTCTTCGAGGCGTTCGGAATGAAATCCAGCGGGTAGGCGCAACGCGTGTTTTCCGTCAGCGATCCATCGTTGAAATCAGGTTCACGCTGATCGTTCAGAACGACGTTTTCGAGAACGGTGCCGAAGCGCTGCGTCGTGGCATAGATTTCCGGTTCCGCTTCCGCCGACAAGCGGATGGTTTTGGCGTAGCAGCCGCCTTCGAAATTGAAGATGCCGTCCTCGCCCCAGCCATGCTCGTCGTCGCCGATAAGCGTACGGGCTGGATCGGCCGAGAGCGTCGTCTTGCCGGTGCCAGAGAGGCCGAAGAAGACCGCGGCATCGCCATCCGGGCCGACATTGGCCGAGCAGTGCATCGGCATCACGCCCTTTGCCGGGAGCAGATAGTTCAGCACAGTGAAGACCGACTTCTTCATTTCGCCGGCGTAAAAGGTGCCGGCGATCAGCACCTCACCATTTGTCAGATCGCAAGCGATGACGGTTTCCGTGCGGCAGCCATAGCGCTCGGGGTCTGCCTTGAAAGTTGGCAGGTTGATGATCGTCAGCTTCGGAGCGAAAGATTCCAGGGTCGAGCGCTCCGGGCGGATCAGCAGGTTACGAATGAACAGCGAATGCCAGGCCAGCTCGGTCACGACACGCGTCGGCAGCGCATTGTTCTCATCGGCACCGCCGATGAGATCCTGAACGAACAGATCCTTGCCGTGGGCGTGCGCGAGCATGTCCTGCTTCAGGAGCGCGAAGTTCTCCGGCGACATCGGCTTGTTGTTGTCCCACCAGATCTGACCATCGGTGTTGGCATCACGAACGACGAACTTGTCCCTCGGCGAGCGACCGGTGTGCTGACCCGTCAAGGCGCGCAATGCACCATGGGCGGTGAGTTCAGCCTCACCCCGGCGAATCGATTCTTCATAGAGGGAGGCGGCCGTAAAATTATAGCGAGCGCTGTTTGCACTCCCCAAACCGATCGTCGCCAGCTCTATCGCCGGGTTGTGGACTCCGAACAGCTCCATGGTCTTTCCCTTCCCTTGAGGCTCGTGCAGTTAAGAACTGAGGGTGACCGTACGGGCGGTTTTTTTAAAACGCAATAGCAGAAAATCGATAAAACGTAGTAATATCAAACTATTAATCGATTTAAATTTTCCCGTGATATTTTAAATCGTTTGAATCAGAAGTGGCCGGAGCAAATATCGACACCACTTTTGGTTGCCATCAAAACTTTACAACAATCTCACCCTTTATCTTTGCCACAATTTGTTCCACCTTTATCCCCATAAGCGCATCCGGTTCACAAAGGCCGCCTGGGGACCTTCTAATACCTGGAGACGCGCATAGATGACGGAGACGAATACCATGCCGACAATCGCGCTCGTTGACGACGACCGCAATATCCTCACCTCGGTATCGATCGCACTCGAGGCCGAAGGATATAAGGTCGAGACCTATACCGATGGCGCCTCCGCCCTCGACGGTCTCCTCGCCCGCCCGCCGCATCTTGCCATCTTCGACATCAAGATGCCGCGCATGGACGGCATGGAACTCCTGCGCCGCCTGCGACAGAAATCCGACATCCCGGTTATCTTCCTCACCTCCAAGGATGAGGAAATCGATGAGCTGTTTGGCCTGAAGATGGGCGCCGACGACTTTATTACCAAGCCGTTCTCGCAACGTCTGCTGGTCGAGCGCGTGCGCGCCGTCCTGCGCCGCGCATCGAGCCGCGAGGCTGCCGCCGCGGCCGGCGGTGCTGCTCCAAAACCGGGCACTGCACAGCAGCTTGCTCGCTCGCTGGAGCGCGGCCAGCTGGTTATGGACCAGGAACGCCACACCTGCACCTGGAAAGGTGAGCCGGTGACGCTGACGGTGACCGAATTCCTCATTCTGCATTCGCTGGCCCAGCGTCCGGGCGTCGTCAAAAGCCGCGACGCATTGATGGATGCGGCTTATGACGAGCAGGTCTATGTCGACGATCGCACCATCGACAGCCACATCAAGCGGCTCCGCAAGAAATTCAAGATGGTCGATACCGACTTTGATATGATTGAAACGCTCTACGGAGTGGGGTACCGCTTCCGCGAAGCAGCCTGACGCCGAAGCGGCGCGGCATCTGAGAATTGTCGAGAGCTGGTGATCGCGAAAGCGGTCCGCTCTCCGAAAGGGCCTGTCGTTGGCACAGTTGGTGCAGGAAAGGGATCTGGATGAGGCGGAAGGCGTAAGCAGTCGCCGCGTCAGGGGACGACGCTGGTCGCATCCCTTCACGATCATCCGCCGCATCTTCGGCAATGCCGTCTTTTCGAGCCTGACACGCCGCATCCTCTTCTTCAATCTCGCGGCGCTTGTCGTTCTCGTCGGCGGCATTCTCTACCTCAATCAGTTCCGCGAAGGGCTGATCGACGCCCGCGTCGAAAGCCTTCTGACGCAGGGGGAAATTATCGCGGGCGCCGTCTCGGCTTCCGCTTCGGTCGACACGAACTCGATCACGATCGACCCGGAAAAGCTGCTCGAACTGCAGGCTGGCCAGAGCATTACCCCGGTGCCGAACGACGAGGACCTCGAGTTCCCGATCGACCCGGAAAAGGTCGCGCCGGTCTTGCGCCGCTTGATTTCACCGACGAGAACCCGTGCGCGCATTTTCGATGCCGACGCCAACCTGCTACTCGACTCTCGCCACCTCTATTCGCGCGGCCAGGTCCTGCGTTTTGATCTACCGCCGGTCGATGACGAGGAGCAGACCTGGAGCCAGTGGTTCACGACGATCTTCAACAAGGTACTGCAGCCTGGAAACCTGCCGCTGTACAAGGAAGCGCCGGGCGGCGATGGCTCCATCTACCCCGAGGTGATGAACGCGCTGACCGGCGTGCGCGGCGCCGTGGTTCGCACCACCGAGAAGGGCGAGCTGATCGTTTCGGTCGCCGTTCCGATCCAGCGCTTCCGCGCTGTTCTCGGTGTGCTGCTGTTGTCCACGCAAGCGGGCGATATCGATAATATCGTCCACGCCGAGCGCCTCGGCATCATGCGCGTGTTCGGCGTCGCGACGCTTGTCAACGTTCTGCTGTCTCTCGTTCTCTCGTCGACAATCGCCAACCCATTGCGGCGTCTATCCGCCGCTGCCATCCGTGTTCGCCGCGGCGCAAAGGAACGCGAGGAAATTCCGGACTTTTCCGCACGTCAGGACGAGATCGGCAACCTTTCCATTGCGCTGCGCGAGATGACGACGGCACTCTACGACCGTATCGATGCGATCGAAAGCTTTGCGGCCGACGTCAGCCACGAACTGAAGAATCCGCTGACATCGCTGCGCAGCGCCGTCGAGACACTACCGCTCGCCAAAACGGACGATTCCAAGAAGCGGCTGCTTGATGTCATTCAACATGACGTTCGCCGCCTCGACCGCCTGATCAGCGATATTTCCGACGCCTCCCGTCTCGATGCCGAGTTGGCGCGGGTCGATGCAGGTTCGGTCGATCTGGAAATCCTGCTTCGCGACCTCATCGACGTGTCTCGGCAAATCCGCAGTCGCAAGAAAGAAGTGCAGATAGAGTTCGCCATCGAGCGCAAGCCGGGCGTCAAGACGCGCTTCGTGGTGAACGGCCACGACCTGCGCATCGGCCAGATCGTTACGAATCTGATAGAGAACGCGCGCTCCTTCGTACCGGAGCACGACGGCAGGATCACCGTGCGACTGGTTAGAACGCGCTCCCGCTGCATCGTTTACGTCGAGGACAACGGGCCGGGCATCCAGGCCGAAAATATCGATCGTATCTTTGAGCGCTTCTATACCGACAGACCGGAATCAGAGGGCTTCGGGCAGAATTCGGGCCTCGGTCTGTCGATCAGCCGCCAGATCGCCGAGGCGCATGGCGGTTCGCTGCGTGCGGAGAATATCATCGATCCGGAGAGCGAAAGGCTGCTCGGAGCGCGCTTCATCCTCGCCCTTCCAGCCAATACCACCGCATGACGGACACGCCTTCGAACATCCACGCAACCGCTATCGTCGTCGGCAGCACCGGTCTTCTTTTCATGGGGCCTTCGGGATGGGGAAAGTCGATGCTCGCCTTTGCCTGCATCTCCCAAGCACAGCACATCGGCATGTCGGCGATACTGGTTGCCGACGATCAAGTGATGATCTCCAAACAGGATGGAGCCGTGATTGCCACCTGCCCTGCCTCGATTGCCGGTTTGATCGAATTGCGCGGCACCGGCATCGTCCGAGTGCCATACATCGCAAGGGCGGCGATGCATTATGCTGTCCTTCCTGGAAGCGTGTCCGGAGAGAAGCGGCTGCCGCCCGAGGGTGAGCGAATGACGATTGCCAACGGTATGGATCTGCCGGTCATTCGGTTGCTGGCAAACACGCCGTTGCCGCTGGCGGTGTTGATGGCAAAAGCGCCCGATATCGGACAGTAATGCCTGCGAAATCGGCAAATCCCGCCCTAAAAGTCGTATTTTTGTCTTGCACTTCGGCTTTTCATCGCCAAGATGTGCCCCCACGGTGGACGCGATTGCTGCATTGCGATATTGGCCCACCGTTTGCATACGCCACTAGGAGCAGTAATATCATGATCGGACTTGTGCTTGTCACTCATGGCAAGCTGGCTGAAGAGTTTCGTCATGCGGTCGAACACGTCGTCGGTCCTCAGAAATTCATCGAAACGGTCTGTATCGGTCCCGAAGACGACATGGATCAGAGACGACAAGATATTCTGGAAGCAGTGTCCCGCGCCGACGACGGCCATGGAGTCGTCATCCTGACCGACATGTTCGGCGGCACCCCCTCCAACCTAGCAATATCCGTCATGAGCAGTGGCCACACGGAGGTCATTGCTGGCATGAACCTGCCGATGCTGATCAAGCTTGCCGGCGTACGCGGTGAGAACAATATGGAAAAGGCTCTCGTCGAAGCCTCCGAGGCCGGACGGAAATACATCAACGTCGCGAGCCGCGTCCTCAGTGGCAAATAGTGAGCACATCGCGCCCATGACGGCACTCTCCCGAGAAATTCTGATCATCAACAAGCGCGGACTGCACGCGCGCGCTTCGGCCAAATTCGTTCAATTGGTCGAGAATTTCGATGCAGCGATTACCGTATCGAAAGACGGGATGACGGTCGGCGGGACTTCGATCATGGGCTTGATGATGCTGGCGGCGAGTCCCGGTTCAAGCGTCCTTGTTTCTGCCAGCGGCAACCAGGCAGCACAGGCGCTCGATGCGCTCGACGAGCTGATCCAGAACCGGTTCGGCGAGGAAATGTGAGTCTCTCGCGGCTCATATAAACATATAAAGACTTCTTTATATCATTATTGCCTTCGTCATGGAAGCCTGCTAAACGGCCACCATAGCCGCGCATGCCGCGTGGACACTATCTGGCGCATGCACTTGCGCCTTCGAATTTTGAGCCGCTTTTCAGCCTGGAGAACCCAATGAGCACTGAAAAAGATTATGTCGTCGCCGACATCGGCCTCGCGGATTTCGGCCGCAAGGAAATCACGATCGCAGAAACCGAGATGCCGGGCCTGATGTCCTGCCGCGCCGAATTCGGCGAAGCAAAGCCGCTCAAGGGCGCGCGCATCACCGGTTCGCTGCACATGACGATCCAGACGGCCGTTCTCATCGAAACGCTGGTCGCGCTCGGCGCCGAAGTCCGCTGGGCGTCGTGCAACATCTTCTCGACGCAGGATCATGCCGCAGCAGCAATCGCTGCCACCGGCGTTCCGGTTTTCGCCATCAAGGGCGAGTCGTTGGAAGATTACTGGGTTTACACCGACAAGATCTTCCAGTGGGCTGACGGCGGCCTTTCCAACATGATCCTCGATGATGGCAGCGACGCCACGATGTACATCCTGCTGGGTGCGCGTGCTGAAGCCGGCGAGAACGTGCTGTCAAACCCGCATTCTGAAGAGGAAGAAATCCTCTTCGCACAGATCAAGAAGCGTCTGGCCGCATCGCCGGGCTGGTTCACAAAGCAGCGCGATGCCATCAAGGGCGTGACGGAAGAAACCACGACAGGCGTCAACCGCCTCTACCAGCTCAGCCAGAAAGGCCTCCTGCCCTTCCCGGCGATCAACGTCAACGATTCCGTCACCAAGTCGAAGTTCGACAACAAGTACGGCTGCAAGGAATCTCTGGTCGACGGCATCCGCCGTGGCACGGACGTGATGATGGCCGGCAAGGTCGCCGTTGTCTGCGGATACGGTGACGTTGGCAAGGGCTCGGCCGCTTCGCTTCAGGGAGCTGGCGCCCGCGTTAAGGTGACGGAAGTCGACCCGATCTGCGCACTTCAGGCTGCCATGGACGGTTTTGAAGTCGTCACGCTTGAAGACGTCGTGTCTTCCGCAGACATCTTCATCACCACGACCGGCAACAAGGATGTCATCCGCATCGACCACATGCGTCAGATGAAGGACATGGCGATCGTCGGTAACATCGGCCATTTCGACAACGAAATCGAAGTTGCGGCGTTGCGTAACCTGAAGTGGACCAACATCAAGCCGCAGGTCGACCTGATCGAATTCCCGAAGGGCAACCGCATCATCCTTCTCTCCGAAGGTCGTCTGCTCAACCTTGGCAATGCTACAGGCCATCCGTCTTTTGTCATGTCGGCTTCGTTCACCAACCAGACGCTGGCGCAGATCGAGCTCTTCACCAAGCCCGGCCAGTACCAGAACCAGGTCTACATCCTGCCGAAGCACCTCGACGAGAAGGTTGCGCGCCTGCATCTCGACAAGCTGGGCGTGAAGCTGACGCAGCTTTCTGAAGAACAGGCGGCCTACATCGGCGTCACGCCGCAAGGTCCGTTCAAGGCTGACCACTACAGATATTAATCGCTAGATCAATATCCACAACATCTAGAGGGCGCCACATTGACAAATGCGGCGCCCTTATTTTTTGGCACACACCTTCCCGCCGATTCCCTTCCGAAGTATTGTTTTAACACTCGATTCGTGGCCACGGACGTGTCCGTTTGCTTCGAAAATGGGATGTCTTGTCGTGATGCGGCACATTAAAGGACGGAGACATACCGCGCATGTCGGAAATGATGCACAGCCTGGGCGAACAGGCAGAGGGCGGCACTCACGCTGACTCCTGCCCGCTCTACTCAGGTGAACGGAAACCCGTCGGCTCAAAGGCCACCGCCGAGAAGCCGGGGATGCTCGCTCGCGTGGCGCGGGTCTTTGCCGCCGGCACCGCAATGGCATCGATTGCGCCTCCGGTGTTCGCTCAGGTCGAAGCCGACGCTATCGCGTCCGCGCACCTTTTCACGTCATCGCAGGTTGTCGGCCTCTCCGTTGTTATCGGTGTGATCTCGGCCGCGTTACTTTCGACCCTTTGGGTCGTGCGCCAGCGCGGCAATCTTGAAAGCGAAAGCCGCGAGATCCGCTCGGCTCTCTCCGACGCGCAACAGCGCATTTCGCAATATCAGGCGCTGATTGCGGACAAGAATCGCCGGATCGTCATCTGGGATGGAAATGAGCGCCCTGAGCTGATCGGTCAGCTGCCGGCGGAAACCGGAGCGCCGCAGGATAGCGAGTTCCTTGCCTTCGGGCTGTGGCTGAAGCCGCGCTCTGCGTCCGAACTTGAGCGCGCAATCGACCGCCTGCGTGGGTCAGCTCATAGCTTCGACATGGTCGTTGAAACCCACCGCGAGGAAATCCTTGAAGCGCAGGGCAGGGTTTCCGGCGGCCGTGCATTCGTCCGCTTTGTGGCGCTGAACAATCTTCGAGCCGAGCTTGCCGAGCTTAAGATCGAGCGCGACAGACTGTTGTCCTCAATCTCGGCGTTTCAGAGCATGCTCGATGCAATCGATCTCCCAGCCTGGCAGCGTGATACCGAAGGTCGGCTGACCTGGGCCAACCACGCCTACGGCGAAGCTGTCGAGGCCACCACGCCGGAGCAAGCCATCGACGAGGGGCGGGAATTCCTGACGACAGTTGCCCGCGAACGCATCCGCGCCACGGCCACCACCGAGTCGCCTTTCCACGACAAGATTTCGACCGTAGTGCGCGGCAACCGCACCTTCTTTGACGTTGTCGATGTGAAAGTCCCAGGCGGCTCCGCCGGAATAGCCGTCGATGTTTCAGGCATCGAAGCTGTTCGCGCAGAGCTCGAGCGGACGCTGAAGAGCCACGCCGAGACACTCGATCATCTCGCGACGCCGGTCGCGATCTTCGATGGCGACCGGCGCCTGCAGTTCTACAATCAGGCCTTCGTTTCTCTCTGGAAACTCGATATCGCCTTCCTCGAAAGCCGGCCCGACAATGCTGAACTGTTGGAGCGCCTGCGCGCTGCCAAGAAGCTGCCCGATCAGCTGAACTGGAAATCCTGGAAGGAAACCGCACTTTCGGTCTATCGGGCGCTCGATACCCAGTCGGACCTCTGGCATTTGCCAAACGGCCAGACGCTGCGGGTCTTCGCAACAGCGCATCCGCAAGGCGGCGCCACGTGGGTGTTCGAGAACCTGACCGAGCAGGTCGACCTTGAGACACGCTACAATACGCTTCTCAAGGTTCAGGGCGAGACGATTGACCATCTGTCGGAGGGTGTTGCCGTCTTTGGCCCCGACGGGCGTATTCGCCTCTCGAATCCTGCATTTCGCGCACTCTGGGGAATCACTGAGGCCGAGGCGAAGCCCAGCACGCATATCCGCGCCCTTGGCGAGGCATGCTCTCAGTCCTATGACCGTGCGGACGGATGGAAGACCTTCGCCGAGTTGATCACGAGCTTCGACGACGAGCGACGTTCCAGCCAGGGAACGCTCGAGCTGTTCTCAGGTCTCGTGCTCGACTATGCCGTCATTCCGTTGCCGAATGCACAGACGATGCTGACCTTCGTCAACATGACGGATAGCGTCCGTGCTGAGCGCGCCTTGACGGAAAAGAACGAAGCGCTGCGCAAGGCGGACGAGCTCAAGAATGACTTCGTCCAGCATGTTTCATATGAGCTGCGCTCGCCGCTGACCAACATCATCGGCTTTACCGATCTGCTGCGCACGCCGGGACTCGGACCGCTGAACGACCGGCAGGCGGAATACATCGATCACATCTCGACCTCCTCTTCGGTACTGCTGACGCTGGTCAACGATATCCTCGATCTTGCCACGGTCGACGCCGGCATCATGCGGCTCAATTACTCGCCGATCGATCTTGGCGACTTGCTCGACGACGTATCGATGCAGATTGCAGACAGGCTACAGGAAAGCGGCGTGACGCTGGAGATTACCGCGCCGGCGCATCTGGGCTCGATTGTTGCCGACCCGCAAAGACTGAAACAGATACTGGTGAAGTTGCTTTCCAACGCAGCCAACTTTTCACCGGAAGGCTCGTCAGTCTCGCTCGAATGCCGGCGCGAAGGGACGGATTTCGTCTTCTCCGTCAGCGATCGCGGCCCGGGTATTTCGCAGGACATGATCGCCAACGTGTTCGACCGATTCGCCACCGGTGCAAAGAGTGGGAAGAGGGGCGGCGCCGGACTCGGGCTCTCGATCGTCGACAGCTTCGTCAGTCTTCACCACGGGACGGTCACCATTGACAGTCAGCCAGGCAAGGGCACGATCGTGACCTGCCGGATTCCTTCGGTCGATCTCCCGACGTCCGTCGCAGCCGAATGATGACGGGCACTCCTGTCATTTCTCTCTTCCTGAAGGACGAGGCGGAAACAATCCGCTTTGGTGAAGATCTGGCGCTGGCGCTGAAGCGAGGCGACTGCCTTGCCCTGTCGGGCGACCTCGGTGCCGGGAAATCGTCACTTGCCCGCGCATTCCTGCGCGCGATGGCGGATGACGACGAGCTCGAGGTGCCAAGTCCCACCTTCACCCTGGTGCAAGCCTATGACCTGCGCATACCGGTCGCGCATTTCGACCTTTACCGTCTCGGCGATCCGGCCGAACTGACCGAACTCGGCTTCGACGAAGCGCTCGAGGACGGCATCTGCCTCGTGGAATGGCCCGAGGTGGCCCTCGACGAACTGCCGGCAGACCGGATCGCCCTCAAGTTGGAGCAAGAGGACGCGGGTCGACGTGTGACCATTGCGGCGCCGGAAAAACAGGCGGCCCGAATCCGCCGCGTCCTTGCCATTCGGGCTTTTCTTGACGATGCAGGGTATCCCCGGGCGAAACGTCGTTTCCTGACAGGAGATGCATCTCTTCGCGCCTACGAGGCCGTCTATGCCGATGACGAGAAACGACGGATCCTGATGGATTGGCCGCAGCTGCCGGAAGGGCCGCCGGTCCTGGACGGCAAGCCATATCCGAAGGTCGCGCATATCGCGGAGAATGCCTATCCCTTCGTCGCCATTGCGAATGTGCTCCGACAGGAGGGCTTTGCTGCCCCTGAGGTCTACCAGGTCGACTACGACCGAGGCATTATGCTTCTGGAGGACCTTGGCACCGACGGCGTTCTGGACGCGCAAGGTCAGGCCATCGCCGAGCGTTACCGGGCGAGCGTCGTTTGCTTGGCGCATCTCCACAAGCACGCGATCCCGCAGGACATCCGCGTCACGGATAGCCATGTCCATCACATCCCGGATTTCGACCGGACGGCAATGAAGATGGAAGTGCGCCTCGTTCTAGACTGGCATCTGCCCTGGAAGCGTGGGGGCGTCGCTGCCAGCGATGCCGAGCGCAACGAATACCTCGCCATTTGGGACAGCCTGATCGACGAAATGGAGGCCTCCGAGAAGAACCTTCTCCTTCGCGATTTCCACTCGCCGAACATCATTTGGCGCCAGAGCGAGACCGGTATCGCGCGCGTCGGATTGATCGATTTCCAGGATGCGATGATCGGTCCTACGGCCTATGATCTGGCTTCGATCGTACAGGATGCGCGCGTCACAATCGCCCCCGAACTATTTCAGCAACTGATGGACGACTATCTGTCGCTGCGCAGAGCGGAACGCGACTTCGATGAGGCGCGCTTCCTGAAGAGTTGGGCGATCATGTCGGCACAGCGCAATTGCAAGCTTTCCGGCCTCTGGGTTCGCCTGCTGCAACGAGACGGAAAGCCCGGCTACATGAAGCATATGCCCCGCACGCTGTCCTATCTTTCCGTGGCGCTGCAACACGAAACGCTTGCCCCCTTGCGCGACTGGTGCGTAAGGGCTGGAATAGTGACAAGCGAATCATAATTTTTCGGATCAGATGAGCATCAAGCAAGCCATGATACTCGCTGCGGGTCTTGGAACCCGCATGCGGCCGATCACCGACACCATCCCGAAACCGCTCGTGACGATCGGCGGCAAGGCGATGATCGATTACGCGCTGGATTCACTTGTAGAAGCCGGTGTGGAAAGGGTGGTGGTGAATGTTCATCACCACGCCGACCAGATGCTCGCCCATTTGGCTTCATACAAAGACCTCGAGATTATTATCTCCGACGAACGCGAAAAGCTGATGAACAACGGCGGTGGCCTTGCAAAGGGTCTGAAGCTTCTTGCTCCCGGCAAGGTTTTTGTCACGAATGCCGACCTTTTCTGGATCGGAGAACGTCCAGGTGTTCCGACCAACCTGACACGCTTAGCCGGATTCTTCCGACCGGAAAGGATGGATATGGCCATGCTCTGTGTGAAATTGGAAGATACTACCGGGCACAACGGCAAGAACGATTTCAATATGGCAAAGGATTTCAGGTTGACGCGCTTTGCCGATTCCGGGCCGAGCCCCGTCGTCTACGCCGGCGCCATTGCCATGGACACGTCGTTCCTGGATGACGCTCCGGCCGATCCGTTCAACCTCAATCTCTATTTCGACAAGGCAATCGCCCGCGGGCGGTTGTACGGCACGGTGCTCGAAGGACACTGGCTTACAATCGGCACGCCCGAGGCTATCGGTGAAGCTGAGGAAACGATCCGGCGCTACCGGACGTTTGCATGACGGATGGCCGAGCAGCACTGGCCGAGGGTCTGGACCATCCCCGCAGGGCTTCCCTTCCTGAAGACCCTTGCCGAAAGCCTCTGTGCCGGCAGGCTGACACCGCATTTCCGGTATGACCCCGGCGATCCCCTATCGCTTTCAAAAGTCACGATCTATCTGCCGACAAGGCGTGCCGCACGCGTGCTCCGCTCCGAATTCGTCGACCTTCTTGGTGGGCGATCAGCAATCTTGCCGGTCATCCGCCCGCTTGGTGAAACCGACGACGACAGCGGGTATTTCGACGAAGCCCTGCCAGCGACATTGGATCTTGCGCAGCCGCTCTCAAACACCGCCCGCCTGTTGGAACTCGCGCGCCTTATCCTTGCCTGGCGAAACAGGCTGCCGGAGATCGTGCGCAGCATCCACTCCGATTCGCCGCTCGTCGCACCCGCAAGCCCCGCCGACGCCATTTGGCTTGCCCGCAACCTCGCGGAATTGATCGACGCCATCGAGACTGAGGATCGAGACTGGAGCGAACTGTCCCGCCTGAACGCGAAAGACTATGCGCTCTGGTGGCAGCTGACGGCCGAATTCCTGCAGATCGCCAGCGCCTTCTGGCCGGAGCGACTGAATGAGCTTGGCAAATCGTCGCCAGCAAGGCACCGCAACGCCATCCTTCGTGCCGAAGCAAATCGTCTCGCGACAGTCCCACCGATGGGACCCATCATCATTGCAGGATCGACGGGCTCGGTGCCGGCGACAGCCGACCTGATCGCGGCAGTCGCCAACCTTCGGGAAGGCGTCATCATTCTGCCGGGCCTCGACCTCGGCATGCCGGATGAGCATTGGCGAATGGTAGCGCCGGGCGATCGGAAAGATCAGCCTGCAGATCCGGCGAGCCGCAGCCACTCGCAATACGGCCTCGCTCAGCTGCTGAGGCGACTGAACCTCACCCGCGAGGACGTCGTGCCGCTGGCAGAGCCAGCCGAGGGGTTGCAGCAGCGCAGCCAAATCCTCTCGCATGCGCAGTCGCCAGCCGAAGCCACCAGCGATTGGGGCGCGTGGAAGGCAAGGCTATCCGATGTGGCCATTTCATCGGCATTCGCAGATGTGTCGCTGATCGAGGCGGGCAATGAGCGAGAGGAAGCCACGGCCATCGCAATCGCCCTGCGCTTGGCTCTTGAGCGGCCCGGCAAGGACGGTGAGAGCCGGGCGGCGCTGATAACGCCTGATCGAAATCTAGCGCGCCGCGTGACCACGGAATTATCGCGTTTCGGCATCGTCGCTGATGACTCCGCAGGCACGCCGCTTTCCGCGACGCCACAGGGAACATTGCTGCAACTGCTGCTCGAAGCAACGCTTCGCCCGGGTGATCCCGTCGCGATCGTCGGCTTGCTCAAGCATCCCCTGGCGCGCTTCGGCCTGGAGCGCAGCGTGCTTGTCGCGGCAGTCGCGGCACTCGAGCTGCTGGCGCTGCGGGGTGGCGTCGCCGACGTCGACATCGCCGCGCTAGAACCGCTCCTTGAACAACAATTGTCGGAGCAGGCCCTGGATCGTCACGCGCCGCAATGGCGCAAGGCGCTCCCCGCCGATGCAGTCGATCGCGCGCGGGATCTTGCCCGCCGCGTTGCCGGAGCCACTGAACCGCTTGCATCCGTGCTTGTCCGAAACCTATCCGAGGAGCGAGGACTGACGACCAGCTTAGCACTTTCCGACTGGGCCAGGCGCACGGGGCACGCACTGGAGGCAGTGGCAGGCGACGAGCGTGGTGACCTTGCCGGGCTCTGGTCGGGGGAGGCAGGCGACACTCTGGCGTCAATGCTCGGCGAAGTCATCGAAACCGAAGGACAGATCGATGCCGACGGTCCACAGTGGATCGATATCATCGCAGCGCTGTTGGCCGGCCAGGCGGCAAAACCACGGGCGCTCAGCCATCCAAGACTGTTCATCTTCGGCACGTTGGAAGCGCGCCTCCAGAGCGTAGACACTCTCGTCTTGGGAGGGCTGAACGAAGGATCATGGCCGGGGCAAACATCCAACAACCCTTTCGTTTCTCGCACAATGAAGACGGAGATTGGGCTGGAGCCACCGGAGCGGCGAATCGGCCAGCTGGCTCACGATTTCGAAATGGCCAACGGCACGCGTCACCTCATCTATTCGCGGGCACTCCGGCAAGGTTCGACACCGACCGTTGCATCACGCTGGCTGCAGCGGCTGCTCGCGTTCTGCGGGAAAGAGTTCGAGGCCGAACTCAAGGGCCGCGGCGACAACTTTGTGCATTGGGCAAACCTGATCGACCAAGGTGACCGCCAGGCGCCTGCGCAGCGTCCAAGTCCAACGCCGCCGCTGGAAATGCAGCCGAAGTCGTACTCGTTCAGCGAGGTTGGACGTCTGCGTCGCGACCCTTATGCGATCTATGCGCGGCGCGTTCTCCGCCTCGATCCGGTGGCTCCCTTCAACCGAGACCCCGGCGCCGCAGAGCGGGGAACGCTCTATCACAAGATTATCGACCGCTTCGTGCGTGAAGGCCACATTGCCGGAACACAGGCGGCGGAAGCGGCGATGGAGGTCATTCTGACCGAGCTCTTCGATATGGAGCAACTTCCGGCGCACGTCGATGCCGTCTGGCGTCCGCGCTTTCGGGAGGTTGCCCGTTCGTTTCTCGAGTGGGAGGCGCAACGACAGCCGGGCATTCGAAGAACGCTGACAGAGGTGCGCGGCGGTGTCGAGCTAGAGCCCATCAATGTCCGGCTGAGCGGTGTTGCCGACCGGATCGACATCACGGGAACGGGTATCGCCGACATCATCGACTACAAGACCGGACACAATCCTTCTCCGGCTCAGGCGCGCACCCTCCTCGATCCCCAACTGGCGCTGGAGGCGGCCGCGCTCCACGCGGGCGCTTTCCAGGAGGCGGGCAGTCTCGTTCCGCAGGATCTCCTCTATGTACGTCTGCGGCCGGGAGATCGCTTCAAGGTCGACACCGTCAACGACGAGACATCGACCAGAAACGACAAGGCGAAGTCAGCCATGGACCTGGCCGCGGACTCGATCGATCAACTGGTAAAGTTTGTCTCTCTTCTGCAATCAGGCGAGAAGGGCTTCACCTCGCGGCTTGTGCCGGCACAGCAGTTTGACTTCGGCGGCGACTACGATCATCTAGCGCGCGTTTCCGAATGGTCTGCCGCAGAGAGCGATGAGGCAATCGGCGATGAATGACGAAGCAACACTGCCCGAGGGCGACGATCCCCTCGCCTGGACGAGTTGGACGACCATACAGCAATCGATCGCATCCGATCCGCAACGCTCGGCCTGGGTTTCGGCCAACGCCGGCTCCGGAAAGACGCACGTTCTGACGCAGCGCGTCATTCGGCTGCTGCTGGCCGGGGCTCGCCCGTCAGCAATCCTCTGCCTGACTTATACGAAAGCGGCAGCCTCTGAGATGTCGAATCGCGTGTTCGAGCGGCTGGCCGAGTGGGCCGTCCTGCCCGACGCGGAATTGGAAGAGCGCATCGCGCGAATCGAAGGCAGGGCGCCGGATGCGTCAAAACTTGCGAAAGCGAGACGGCTCTTTGCGAAGGCGCTCGAGACCCCGGGTGGACTGAAGATCCAGACGATCCACGCCTTCTGCGAAGCACTCCTGCACCAGTTTCCGCTGGAAGCGAACGTCGCGGGGCATTTCTCCGTGCTCGACGATCGCGCCGCCGCGACGCTTCTGGCGGATGCACGGCAGTCCCTCCTCACGGCGACGACGCCAGAGGATGATCCGACGCTCGCAGAGGCTTTTGGCTACGTACTCAATCTTGGCGATGAGGCGGGTCTGGAAAATCTTTTGGAAGAAATCATCGCCAATCGCAATGCAATTCGAGCCTTTACGCAAGATTCGGAACGCAAGGGTGGCCTTGATGCCGTGTTGCGGAAGAAACTTCGCCTCTCCGTCAATGACACCACAATTGGAATCACCGCGGAGTATTGGCCGCTCCCTGGTCTGCGTGGCAGTGCACTCGACCGATATTTAGACGTCGCTGACCAGAAGGGTGGCGCCAAGGCACATGATATTGCAGCCGGGTTACGGTCGGCTGCACGCGAACGCGACCATGCGCGCCGTGCGTCGCTGCTCGAGAAGATCTTCCTTACTGTGAAGGGGGATCCAAAGGCCGACTCACAGTTCTTTGTGAAGGCGATGCTAAGCGAAACACCCGAACTCCCAGACGCAGTAGCAACAGCACGAGCGCATGTTGCGTTATGCCGAGATCGGCTGAAGACGGCGCGCATGTACGAGGCCACCCGCGCCGCACTGATGCTCGCCGACCGCCTCAACAAGGACTACGACGACCTCAAGAAGCAACGTAGCCAACTCGACTTCGAGGATCTGATAACGCGAACTGCCGAACTCTTGAACAAGAGCGACGTTGGCCCGTGGATCCACTACAAACTCGATCAGGGCATCGACCATATTCTCGTCGACGAGGCGCAGGATACGAGCCCGATCCAGTGGAGTGTCATCCAGTCGCTGGCTGGGGATTTCTTTTCGGGCGAAAGCGCCCGCAATGCGGTGCGGACCCTTTTTGCCGTTGGAGACGAAAAGCAATCCATCTATTCGTTCCAGGGCGCCCGTCCCGAACGCTTTTCGGAAGAAAGCCAGCGGACGCGCCGGCGCGTCGCCCAGAGCGGGCTTGCCTTCTCGACTGTGCGGTTACCACTCTCGTTCCGATCGACCTCGGATGTCCTAGCGGCCGTCGACCATATCTTCACGCCCGCCGAGAATGCCCGTGGACTGAGCGCGACAGGCGAGCCCGTGGTTCACCGTTCCAATCGCATTGGGCATCCCGGAGCCGTTGATCTCTGGGAGATGGTGGCGCCCGAGGCAATAATAAAGGACGAAGACTGGACCGCACCTTTTGACGCCACGCCGGAGAGTGCGCCCGCGTCCATTCTCGCGCGTCGCATTGCCCACACGATCGGCGATCTGGTCGGCAAGGAAACGATCGTGGAGAAGGGTAAGGAGCGCCTGATCGAAGCCGGCGATATCCTCGTGCTTGTGCGCAAGCGCGACGCCTTCGTTAACGCTCTGACGCGCGCCCTGAAGCGACGCGGCGACATAGCGGTTGCCGGCGCCGACCGCCTGCGCCTGACGAGCCACATCGCAGTGCAGGACCTGGTGGCGCTCGGCCGCTTTCTGCTGTTGCCCGAGGATGACCTCTCCTTGGCTGCGCTCATGAAGAGCCCACTACTCGATCTGAGTGAAGACGACGTGTTCGCAGTTGCCGCCCTTCGTACGGAGGGCGAGAGTGCCTGGGCTCACCTGCAGAAGTTCGCCGCAGACGGCAATGTGCGCTTCGAAACGGCCGTCTCACGCCTCAAGCTCTTCCTGGACGAATCCAAGACGCTGTCGGTTCACGACTTCTATGCCCGCGTTCTGGGGTGCCATGGCGGCCGACGACAGTTCCTTGGCCGGCTCGGAACCGAGGTCAGCGATATCCTCGACGAATTCCTGACTTTCGCGCTCGACCATGAAAGCTCGGGCCTGCCTGGATTGCAGTCGTTCATTTCGACGCTTGAGATCGAAGCACCGGAGGTAAAACGCGAGCAGGACAAGGGACGCAACGAAGTCCGGATCATGACCGTCCACGCGTCAAAGGGTCTGGAGGCGCCGATCGTGTTCCTGGTCGACGGCGGGTCCAAGGCCTTCACGCATTCGCATATGCCGAAGCTTCGGCTGCTTGAGCAGGAGCCCGGCGAACCAAACATGCCCGCATGGGTTCCGCTCGGCGATCTCAGCAACTCCCTCACCCAGGCCGATGCGACGCGCATCCAGTTGCTGGCGGAACAGGAGTATCGGCGGTTACTCTATGTCGGGATGACCCGGGCCGCCGACCGGCTAACCGTTTGCGGCTACAGAGGCATCCGGCCGAACACCGACACCTGGCATGCGATGATTTCCGCTGCGATGACGGACAGCCATCCGCATGTGTCGGCTGCGACATTTTCCGGGCCGGACGGTACCTGGACTGGGATCAAATGGCGGGTTCCACGGATCGAGCGCAGTTTTGAGCGTCTTGGACGCACGGAACAGACTTCCAGGCAAGAGTCCATCCCACCCAGCCTCGGCAGGGCGCTGCCGCCGCGCAAGCAGCTACCTCGCCCGCTTAGCCCATCCGGTGTCGGAACGATCGTTGATGACGGCGCAGATGACCTCCTTGTCGCCTCTCCGCTTTTCGCCGAAAGGGACAAGGCGGATCGCTCGCTGCAAAAGGGTCGGCTTCTCCACCGCATGCTGCAGACGCTGCCGGATGTTGCGCGCGGCGCACAGGCGGATGCGGCCGTGCGCTATGCCAAGCGTGCCGCGTCGTTCTGGCCGGAAGCGGAGCGGCAGCAACTCATCGATTCGGTATTGAGACTACTGCGAGACCCGAGCCTTGTATCCGTGTTCTCAACCCATGCACAGGCGGAAGTCTCCGTCATGGGCACGCTGACGATCGGCGGAGTCGACCACGCCGTTTCGGGCCGTGTCGATAGAATGGCAGTCTTCGACGATCGCGTTGTTGTACTCGACTATAAGACCAATCGTGTCCCGCCGCAGACGGCAGAGGGCATCCCTTTTGCCCACAAGGCGCAGCTAGCCATCTATCGTGAAATCCTGACGCCGCTCTACCCCGGCAAGCGTGTCGATTGCGTCCTCGTCTACACGGAAAGCGGCTTCGTTCACACGCTGACGCCGGACGCATTGGCGTCGGCGCTTGCGCAACTCGAGACAAAGTGAAATACCGGGCATTGAAATTCCCGCACCGCACGCTCACATGTGTTTCAACAGGAATCCGTAAAGGAGCAGCCTATGGCTACCGTAAAAGTCGATATCAACAACTTCCAGTCGGAAGTTCTGGAATCCGCAGAACCCGTCGTCGTCGATTTCTGGGCTGAATGGTGCGGCCCGTGCAAGATGATCGCCCCCAGCCTCGAAGAACTCGCCGTCGAGTTTCAGGGCAAGGTGAAAGTCGCCAAGCTCAATATCGATGAGAACCCGGAACTTGCCGCCCAGTTTGGCGTCCGTTCCATCCCGACACTTGCCATATTTAAGGCCGGCGAAGTTGCTGACATCAAGGTTGGCGCTGCCCCGAAGACCGCTCTTTCGAGCTGGATCTCAAGCGCCGCTTAATTTACCCATAAGCAGATACGAAGAAGCCCGGCATTGACCGGGCTTTTTTCATTTCGGGGGCGTGCCATTGTCGGCAAGCACATCGCCGACGAGATAGAGAGAGCCACCTACCAGGATGCGCGGCGGATGGGCCTGTTCAAAAGCACCCTCCTTGATTGCCTCCAACGCTTCGCTGACAGTCGACATCGGTTCTGCGACGAGGCCCGCATCATAGGCAGCGTTTGCCAGGATGACCGGGTCGATCATCGCGTCGCTGCCGCGAATCGGTACGCAATAGACCTTCTCTGCCAATCCCTTGAAAGCCTTGAAGTAGCCAACCGGATCCTTGGTGTTGATCATGCCTATAATCAGGAAGAGTGGCCGCGGCTGCTTTTCTTCGAAATTCGCCATGGCTTCGGCGATGACTTCGCCGGCACCGGGGTTATGGCCGCCATCGACCCAGATTTCCGCCTTGGCCGGCGCATTGGCCATTAGATGCCCGTCGTTCAGACGCTGAAGGCGGCCCGGCCACTCGACTGACAGCAGCGCCTTTTCCATCATCGTATCGGTCACCGTGAAGCCCGCAGCCTTGACGGCACGGATCGCCGCTGCGGCATTGGCATATTGGTGGCGGCCCGGAAGCCGCGGTAACGGCAGGTCGGCGAGACCGAACTCGTCCTGATAGACGAGGCGCCCATATTCCTCGTGCGCCATATAATCCTGACCGAACACGGCCGTCGGGCAGTTCAGCCGTTCAGCGGTCGACATTAGAACGTCGAGCGCAGCATCATATTCCTGCTTGCCGATGACAACGGGGTGCCCGCGCTTCATGATGCCGGCCTTTTCGGCCGCGATCAGTTCGACCCGATCCCCGAGATAGGGCTGGTGGTCCAAAGAGATCGGCATGATGACCGAGACGGCGGGATCGGAAATGACGTTCGTCGCATCGAAACGTCCGCCGAGGCCAACCTCGATGATAGCGGCATCGGCGGGATGCTCTGAAAACAGAATGAAGGTGACAGCCGTCAGGATCTCGAAAACAGTGATCTTCTGCCCGTCATTGGCGGCCGCGACGCGACGCACCGCCTCGGCGAAAACGGCATCATCCACCAGCTGCCCGCGGCCGCCCTTGACGCCGATTCGGTAGCGTTCATGCCAATTTACGAGATGCGGAGAGGTATGGACATGAGCGCTGTAACCGCCAGCCTCCAGCAAGGCCCGGCAAAAGGCTGTCACAGAGCCCTTGCCGTTTGTGCCCGCCACATGAATGACGGGCGGCAGCTTCTTCTGCGGATCGCCGAGGATGGAAAGGAGCCGGGTGATGCGATCCAGGGACAGATCGAAGCCCTTGGGATGCAATCCCATGAGCTTGTCGATTTCCTGCGCTGCTTCACTCACTGCGGCCTGGCCCCTGGGTATCATCGCTCAACCCGCCTGTGACGGTTTCTGTCAGGCGCTAGCGGCTATCGCAAGCGTCCCGCTGTTTTCCTTGGAGAGGTACGCCGCAGGCTTCTTCGTCAGGATTTTCAGGACACGTGCCAGCGTATCCGGAATATCGTGGCGTTTGACCACCATATCGACCATACCGTGCTCCAGCAGGTATTCCGACGTCTGGAAGCCTTCCGGCAGCTTTTCGCGGATCGTCTGCTCGATGACGCGCTTGCCGGCAAAGCAGATTTCCGCGCCGGGCTCGGCCAGATGCAGGTCGCCGAGCATCGCGTAGGATGCCGTGACACCGCCAGTGGTCGGGTTTGTCAGCACAACGATGTAAGGCTGCCCCGCCTCCTTCAGCATGTCGACGGCAACGGTCGTGCGCGGCAGCTGCATGAGCGACAGGATGCCTTCCTGCATGCGAGCGCCACCCGAAGCCGGGAACATGACCAGCGGGCACTTCTCGGCGATGGCGCGCTCGAATGCCTTGACAATCGCCTCGCCGGCGGCAATGCCGAGCGAACCGCCCATGAAGTTGAACTCATGTACGACAGCGACGAGCTTCAGACCGCGAACCTTGCCGACACCGGCCACGATCGTGTCTTCCTGGTCGGTCTTGATGCGGCTGTCGCGAAGGCGATCCGTATACTTCTTGGAATCGCGAAACCTCAACGGGTCCTGCGCGACCTTCGGCTGTACGAGCGCTTCATAAGCGCCGTCATCGAAAAGATCGGCAAGTCGTGCCTTCGCGGGCATCTTCATGTGATAGCCCGAGGCCGGGATGACCCACTTGTTGTCTTCCAGATCCTTATGGAAGACCATCTCGCCCGTTTCCGGGCACTTGATCCAGAGGTTCTCCGGCACTTCGCGGCGGCCCAGCATGGAATTGATGCGGGGGCGGACGTAGTTGGTGATCCAGTTCAAGTCGAAAACTCCTGATTGACTGTTGTCAATGTGGGGAAACTATTCGGCAGCAACAAGGCGCGCCGAACGTGTGCCCGTTGACAGTCCACGAACGAGCGTGGCGACGGCCTGAACGGTATCGGCGGTTGCCTTCCCGTCCTTGGTGAGGCTCGTTGCCACCTGATTGACGATTGCAGTACCGACAACAACACCATCGGCCGAGCTGCCGATGACCTTTGCGTGGTCGGCGGTCTTGACCCCGAAACCGACGCAGACGGGCAGCTTGGTGTGCTCCTTGATGCGCTTGACGGCACCCGACACGAGAGAGGGGTCGGGCAGGGCCGAGCCGGTGATGCCATTCATCGAGACGTAATAGACGAAGCCGGAGGTGTTCCGCAGAACGGTCGGCAGACGCTTTTCGTCGGTCGTCGGGGTCGCCAGACGAATGAAATTGATCCCCTTCTTGAGGGCTGGGATGCAAAGTTCGTCATCCATTTCCGGCGGAAGGTCGACCACAATGAGCCCGTCGATGCCGGCCGCCAGCGCGTCGTCCAGGAACTTGTCCACGCCGTAGATGTAGATCGGGTTGTAGTACCCCATCATCACGATCGGCGTGGCGTCGTCGGTCTTACGGAAATCGGCGGCAAGCTGCAGCGTCTTCTTCAGCGTCTGGCCGCCCTTGAGAGCACGCTGGCCTGCCATCTGGATCGCTGGACCGTCGGCCATCGGATCGGAGAACGGCATGCCGAGTTCGATAACGTCGGAACCGGCCTCCGGCAGAGCCTTCATGATGCCGAGCGAGGTTTCGTAGTCCGGATCACCGCCCATGAAATAGGTGACGAGTGCCGGTCGGCCTTCCGCCTTCAGATCGGCGAAGCGTTTATCCATACGTGCGGTCATGACTTACTCACCCATTCCCAGAATCTTGCCGACAGTGAAGATGTCCTTGTCGCCGCGGCCGGAGAGGTTCATCAGGATGATCTCGTCCTTGCCCATCTTCGGGGCCCGCTTGATGACTTCGGCCAGAGCGTGCGACGGCTCCAGCGCCGGAATGATGCCTTCAAGGCGGGTGAGCGTCTGGAAGGCTTCGAGTGCCTCATGGTCCATGATCGGCACGTATTCGACGCGGCCGATGTCGTTCAGGTAGGAATGCTCGGGGCCGATGCCGGGATAGTCGAGACCCGCGGAAATCGAATGGCCCTCCTTGATCTGGCCGTCGCCATCCTGCAACAGGTAAGTGCGATTGCCATGCAGGACACCAGGCGAGCCTGCCGTGATCGAGGCGCAGTGCTCGTCGCCATTGAGGCCCTTGCCGCCGGCTTCGACACCGACGATCTCGACGCCCGCGTCATCGAGGAACGGATGGAAAATGCCGATCGCGTTTGAACCGCCGCCGACGGCAGCGATGATGAGATCCGGCAGGCGCCCTTCGGCTTCCAAGATTTGCTCACGGGCTTCGGTGCCGATGACGGCCTGGAAGTCGCGGACCATTTCCGGGTAGGGATGCGGGCCGGCGGCCGTGCCGATCAAGTAGTAAGTGTCGTCGACGTTCGTGACCCAGTCGCGTAGCGCCTCGTTCATGGCGTCCTTGAGCGTGCCGTGGCCGGCAGTCACGGGCTTCACTTCGGCACCGAGCAGCTTCATGCGGAACACGTTCGGCGCCTGGCGCTCGACATCGGTTGCGCCCATGTAAACGACGCAGGGAAGACCGAAACGGGCAGCGACCGTCGCAGATGCAACGCCATGCTGGCCGGCACCGGTTTCAGCGATGATCCGGGTCTTGCCCATGCGCTTGGCAAGCAGGATCTGGCCGATGCAATTGTTGATCTTGTGCGAACCGGTATGGTTCAGCTCCTCGCGCTTGAAGTAGATCTTCGCGCCACCGAGTTCAGCCGTCAGGCGCTCGGCGAAATAGAGCGGGCTCGGGCGGCCGATATAGTGAGCGCCGAGATGCTTCAGTTCAGCCTGAAATTCCGGATCATTCTTCGCCTTGTTCCACTCGTCCTGTAGGTCGAGGATCAAAGGCATCAGCGTCTCGGCGACGAAACGGCCGCCGTAGATACCGAAACGGCCGTCTTCATCAGGGCCGGAGCGGAAGGAATTCGGTTTTGGCGTCTGGTTCACTCTCAACTCCCTGAGGCCGTTTCGGGTTGATTGGCCCTCTCGACCGCATCGAAAAACTCATCGATCATTGCGACGTTCTTGACGCCGGGTGCGCTTTCGACACCGGAGGACGCATCGATCCCCGGCGCCTTCGTAATGGCAAGCGCCTCGGCAATGTTACCTTTGTTCAAGCCACCGGAAAGCATGTAATCCACATTGTCGTCAAGCCAAGTGAGCAGGCTCCAATCGAAGGAAACGCCGTTGCCACCGGGCAAATCCGATCCTTTCGGCGGCCTCGCATCGAAGAGGAAGCGATCGGCGACGCCGATATAGGCCTCGACCGGCTTCAGATCATCGGCTGTCCGCACAGAAAATGCCTTCATCACAGGTAGCCCGTAGACCGCCTTTATGGTCAAAACGCGCTCCGGGCTTTCGTCGCCATGCAACTGCAAGATATCGGGCTTCAACAGCGCCACGATCTCATCGAGATCGTCGTTGGTCGGGTTGACGACGACGGCAACGATCTTTGCCTTGCCGCGGGCCGGCTCCGCAAGCTTGCCGGCAATGTCGGGCTCGACGTAGCGAGGGCTCTTCTCAAAGAAGATGAAGCCGATATGCGTGGCACCCCGCGCCAGGGCGCGATCGATTGTTTCAGCCGTCTTCAGCCCGCAGATTTTGATATCCGGTTTCATGGCAGCGAAGTGACACGAAATGCGCTTGGAGTCGAGGCAAATCGCGACAAAAGCCGAATTTTGCGCGGCTTCGATCACTCGAAATCGATGGCGTGCAGCTGGCTGCCGTGGCGCTTCAACCAGGCCTTCGCCTCTTCCATGTGAGGGCAGAGCTTCTTGCAGAGCGCCCAGAAGCGTGGTCCGTGGTTCATCTCCTTGAGATGCGCGACTTCATGTGCCGCAAGATAGTCGACGACGGACGGTGGCGCCATCACGATGCGCCAGGAAAAGCTCAGGTTTCCCTCAGACGAGCAGGAACCCCATCGACTGCGGGTATCCTTCATGGCGATCGACCTGATCGGTGCACTGATCGAGCGAGCATGCAGTGTTGCCACTTTCTCGAGATCGGCTCGCGCTTCCTTCTTCAGGAACGTGGCAATCCGGCGCCCGAGATGCTCAGGCATGCCGCTGACCTTCAACACCGGCTTGCCATCAACAACGATCGCTTCCGTCAGCCCGCGAAGGCTGCCGGTGTGGTGAATGCGATGAGATGCGCCACGAAATAGTATGGTGCCACCGTCCCGCAGGCCACTGTCGCTCGAGAATTTGGCAAGTTTGGTGAGCAGCCAGCCCTGATGGCGGTCGAGGAAGGCGTTCACTTCACGTTGCGCCAACCCACTCGGGATCGTCATTTTCAGGCCCCGGCCGCCTGGTTCAATCCGCAGGGTGATGCGGGTCGCTCGCTCGTGCTGCTTAATCGTAAGCGGCATCAGGCGCCCCGCCACATCAAGCGTTCGCGTCTCGGGCGGAGCCGGTTTTCGAACGCTACGGCGTGAATTTGCGAGGAGCGGGAACATGGGTATTTTCTATATGATTCGCCGGAATTCTTTGCAAAGAAAAGCCGGCATCGAGGATGCCGGTTCAAGTTCCAGTGCTGAACAGTCCTGGGGATCACGGAGTCTGGTATTCTGCTACCGGACCGTTGTCGTCGCGCTTGGCGTTCTTGCGATCGCGCATGAAGCGGTCGAACTCTTCCTGATCCTTAGCGCGGCGCAGTTCGCGTACGTAGGAATCGAATTCCTCGCGCATCTCATCAAGCTTGCGACGCTCTTCTTCCAGCCGGTCGAGCTCGGCCTTCCGCCAATCGTCGAAGGCGACATTGCCCGTCGGGAAATGAGGGCGATAACGGCCATGCGAACGTCGGCAGCCGGCAAAGAATCCATCGGCGGTGCTGTTTGCGTCACGCTTGAAACCGCGCAAACGCTCCCCAAAGATGATGTAGGCGAGCATGGCGAGACCCAGAGGCCAGAAAACCACGAAGCCGAGGATCATCAGGGCAATGGTAGCCGGAGTCCAATCCGGCCGAAGCAATGCTGACTGGTTCATCGTGCGGTGTCCTCGCATTTTCCGCGCCCGGCGAGATGCCGAACGCTGGAATCGATGTGGTTACACCCCCAGCCTGCTTCAAGGCAGTCTGCGCCCAAATCGGACAACACCTTGAAATGAAATCACTAATTCAGACGCGCCTAAATCAGCCGGACTTTCCGCCCTTGATAACCCTCTTTACCACAGGCTTTCCCGTCCGCGCATGTTCCCTCACGAAGTTGACGATGCGCGGCGCGATTTCGCGACGGAAGCGCGATCCGTTGAAGACGCCATAGTGGCCGACATCGGGCTGCAGGTAATGCATGCGCATGTTCTCGGGAATGTTGACGCAGATCGTCTGAGCGGCCTTTGTCTGGCCGACGCCGGAGATATCGTCGTTCTCCCCTTCCACAGTGAGAAGTGCCACATTGCGGATCGCAGCGGGGTCGACAAGCTTACCACGGTGGAACAGCTCACCCTTCGGCAGCGCGTGCTTGATGAAGACTTGATCGACCGTCTGCAAATAGAATTCGGCGGTCAGATCCATGACCGCGAGATATTCGTCGTAGAAGTCGCGGTGTTTCTCGGCCGGCTCGCCGTCGTTCTTCACCAGATGCATGAAGAATTCCTTGTGGGCGATCACGTGCCGATCGAGGTTCATCGACATGAAGCCGGATAACTGCAGGAACCCGGGATAGACCGGACGCATGAAGCCCGGCTGCGGCCACGGCACATTCATGATCACATTATCGGCAAACCACTCCAGCGACCGTTCCTTGGCGAGCTGGTTTACGGCCGTCGGGTTGATGCGCGTGTCGATCGGCCCACCCATCAGCGTCATCGACGAGGGCGAGAACGGGTCGTTTTCCGCCTCCATGACGGCAGCGGCGGCCAGGACCGGCACGGAGGGCTGACAGACGGCAATGACATGTGTATCCGGACCGAGGAAGCGGAGCATCTCGATGACATAGTCGACGTAATCGTCGAAATCGAAGGTGCCTTCCGTCATCGGCACCATGCGCGCATCTATCCAGTCCGTGATGTAGATGTCGGCGCTAGGCAACAGCGCTTCGACTGTACCGCGCAGCAGCGTCGCATAGTGACCGGACATCGGCGCAACGATGAGAATGCGCGGGTCGGTCGCATGGCCGCTTGGAACATTGCGCGCGAAATGGAGTAGATTGCAGAAGGCGCGTGACCACACGATCTCTTCCCGCACGGCAACCTTTCGGTCGCCGATGACGGTGTCGTTCAGATCAAACGACGGCTTGCCGTAACGGCGGGTCGTGCGCTCGAACATTTCGAGACTTGCCGCCATCGTGCGCCCCCAGGGCGTCTGGGAAATCGGATTGAGCGGATTGGCATAGACCATGCGCATGATATCGGCGAAAGCACGATAAGGCGCCAATGCGGCATGGTTCAATTCATAAAGCTGGTAAAACATGAGATGCGCCACCTTTCTCTAATCTGGAAGACGACGCCGATTGAAAGGCATCGGATTCTTTCCAACGACGTGCTGGCACCTCAGCGCAGATTAACAGGTTTTTGTTGCGCAGCAACATTGCCATCCGCACCGCAAAAAGAAATGCCGAGGTTTTATCCCCGGCATGATGGTGCCCTCGAATCCTTAAAGATCGCAGAATGGATGTCAACGATCCGCCAGGAAGGTCTGCTTCTGCGTCCCCAAACCTTCGATACCGAGCTCCACCACGTCGCCAGCCTTGAGGAACCGCTGTGGCTTCATGCCCATTCCAACCCCCGGAGGCGTACCGGTCGAAATCACGTCGCCCGGATGCAGCGACATGAACTGGCTGAGATAGGACACGATAAAGGCGACGCCATAGACCATCGTCTTCGACGAGCCATTCTGCATGGTTTCGCCGTTCACCTTCAACCACATGCCGAGGTTTTGCGGGTCGGCTATTTCGTCTTTGGTGACCAGCCAGGGGCCAATCGGACCGAACGTGTCGCAAGACTTGCCCTTCGTCCACTGGCCCGCGCGCTCGGTCTGGAAGGCGCGCTCCGAGACGTCGTGGGAAACACAATAGCCGGCAACATAATCAAGCGCATCGGCTTCGCTGACATACTTCGCCGTCTTGCCGATGACGACGCCGAGTTCCACTTCCCAATCAGTCTTTTCGGAACCGCGCGGGATCAGGACATTGTCGTTCGGCCCAGCAATTGCGGAGGTCGCCTTCATGAAAATGACAGGCTCCGGCGGGACGGTCGCGCCGGTTTCAGCAGCGTGATCGGAGAAATTGAGGCCGATGCAGATAAACTTTCCGGTGCCTGCAACGCAGGCGCCAATCCGGCCGGACGCGACTTCCGGGAGGCTCCTCGGATCGAGAGCCTTGAGTTTCGACAGGCCTTCGGGCGAAATCGCGTCACCGCCAATGTCCGAGGCGTGCGCCGAAAGATCGCGGATCTTGCCATCGGAATCGAGCAAGGCTGGCTTCTCGTGACCAAGCTCTCCAACACGCATAAGCTTCATAACATTTCCTCCTCAGCAAGTTCGACGTTTTGATCACCTATGAACGAGATATTCACCGGTGTCATTATGGCTTTTTGCCGAAACGGTACGCTGCTTCAGAAAATTTCCGCCAGATTAGGCCCCGCGGGCACGATCCTCGACGGGTTCAGGCGTTCGATCGAGTAATAACCGCGCTTGATATGATCGAAATTGACCGTTTCAGCGACACCCGGCCAGTCGAGCATCCGTCGGCAAAACTGGCGAAGATTGGGGTAATCGGAAAGACGCCTCAGATTGCATTTGAATAGGCCGTGATAAGCGATATCGAAGCGCACCAGCGTCACAAATAGGCGAATGTCGCCTTCGGTCGGATGGTCGGCGAACAGCAAGGGCTGCTCGCCAAGCTCTTTCTCCACCCAATCGAGGCACTCGAACACGCCGGCCAAAGCTTCCTCATAGGCAAGCTGCGCGGTGGCAAAGCCTGCGCGATAGACGCCATTGTTGAGGCTCGGATAGATACGCTCGTTGAAGGCATCAATCTCAGGGCGGCGAGCAGCGGGGTAGAGGTCGATCGGATTGCGAGCAAGATCGCCGAAGCCTTCGTTCATCATCCGCAGAATGTCAGCCGACTCGTTGTTGACGATCGTCTGCAACTGCTTGTCCCAGAGCACAGGCACCGTCGCGCGGCCGGTAAAATCGGGCGCAGCGCTGCTATAGATCTCGTGCATATGGGTTGCGCCCTGGATATGATCTTGCGTAGCGCCCGGATAGTCGCCGAACCGCCAGCCCTGTTTCGTCAACGCCGGCTCGACGACAGAAACCGAGATGGCCGATTCGAGCCCCTTCAACTTTCTGCCGATCAATGTTCGCGACGCCCAGGGGCAGATATAGGCCACATAGAGATGATAGCGTCCCACCTCGGCCTTGAACCCACCCTCTCCCGTCGGGCCTGCAGCGCCATCCGGGGTTACCCAATTGCGGAAGCTGGACGTCTGGCGGACAAAGCCGCCCTTCTCGTCCTTGGCCTGTACCGGCTGCCAATCTTCCGTCCACGTACCGTTCACGAGCAAGACGCTTTTCCTCTGATTGTGATATTGGCAGAACCTAGCGTGCCTTTGCGCGCCTGGGAGGCCACTATTGTTGAAACAGAGTGTACACCGTCAAGCACAGCGAAGGTTGCTTGCCAAGTCCATCAGACGGAGCCTAAGACAGGCGAGATGGAGTTCGATATGCCTGTTTCAACTTCTACCGTCGCCACCGCGCACGCCAGCAAGTATCTTCAGCAACTCTGCAAACACTGGAGCCATAGGTTTGCCGTGGAATTCACCGCAGAGATTGGCCGCGTACCCTTCAGCGACACCGCCGAGCTGACGTTTGCTGCCGATCCCGGTGCACTCAGCCTGACGCTGTCGGCAGCCGACCCGTCACAGCTTGAGCGATATGAGACTGTCGTCGCCGATCATCTGAAGCGATTCGCTTTCCGCGAAGAGCTCGACATTACTTGGAATGCCTGACAAACCGCACTCGGAAAAGCCATGACAAAGAGCAACAGCCGCGAATCCCAGTACCCGATCAACCCGTTGTTCCTGGAGCGGTGGTCGCCGCGTGCATTTACCGGCGAAGAGATCGATGAATCGGATCTCCTGACAATTCTGGACGCCGCGCATTGGGCACCATCGTCTGCTAACCAGCAGCCGTGGCGTTTCATCTACGCGCTCAAGGGCTCTGAGGACTGGGGCAAGTTCGTCGATCTGCTGGTCGAATCCAATCAGGAATGGGCGAAGAACGCTTCGGCACTGATCTACGTTGTCTCAAGGGGTTTCAACGGCGATTTCTCAGAAGGAAGGACGAGCTACACGCATTCCTTCGACGCCGGCACGGCTTGGGGCTATCTCGCGCTTCAGGCTCGGCTTTCGGGTTTCTACGCCCACGGCATGGGTGGCATCAAGCACGGCGAGATCCAGCAGACCTTTTCCATCCCCGAAGGCTACCGGGTCGAAGCGGGCGTGGCGCTGGGGCGCCTCGCAGACAAGAGCACGCTTTCGCAGCGGAACCAAGAACGGGAAGTTCCGAGCCACCGCAAGCCTCTCTCAGAGGTCGCCTTTCGAGGCAAGTTTATCGTGAACTAGTCGCTATGGGCAAAGCCCCGCGTCGAAGTGCGGGGCCCTGGATACAACATCTCGTGTCCCGCATCTTAGATATCGAGGTTTGCAACGCTCAGCGCGTTCTCCTGGATGAACTCCCGGCGAGGCTCGACTTCGTCTCCCATCAGGCGCGCGAACAAGCCATCTGCATCGGTCGCGTCGTTGACCTTGACCTGCAGCAGCGACCGAACATTCGGATCAAGTGTCGTTTCCCAAAGCTGTTCGGCATTCATCTCGCCGAGACCCTTGTAACGCTGCATCGTCAGACCTTTGCGGCCGCTTGCGAAAATCGCGTCCAGCAGCGCCCGCGGGCCGGAAATTTCCAGGTCACCGTCGCGTCGGGAGAGTGACGGGGGTGTCTGGTAGATCTCCTTCAGTCGAACCGAGAGCTGATCGAGAAGCCGCGCGTCCTGCGAACCGATCAACGCCATGTCGAGCACGACGACTTCCTTCACGCCGCGCACCATGCGCTCAAGCTTGAGACCGCCTTCGCTCGTCAAGCCGCCTTCCCAACCGCGCTCAGTTTCTTCGGCAATCAGATCAAGGCGTCTGGCGACTTCACCGACGAGCTGTTCTGCCCTTGAGCGGTCGCTGACGGCTTCGGCATTGAGCGCGCCGGCAATCGCTGCCTGTTCGACGGCAGCGCGATTGTAGCGCGAGTGCAGATTGTCCAGCAGCGCGCGAAGGCGCAATGCATCACCGATCACTTCGCCAAGGTCCTGGCCGGTCCGCACTTCGCCGCTGCCGAGCTTCAAGGCAGCATCGTCCAGGCCTTGCCCGATCAAATAATCCTCGAGGGCCTTCTCGTTCTTCACGTACTGGATCGATTTGCCGCGCGAGACCTTATAGAGCGGCGGCTGGGCGATATAGAGGTGGCCGCGCTCGATCAATTCCGGCATCTGGCGGAAGAAGAAGGTCAACAGCAGCGTACGAATGTGGGCGCCGTCGACGTCAGCGTCCGTCATGATGATGATCTTGTGGTAGCGCAGCTTTTCGGCGTTGAATTCGTCCTTGCCGATGCCTGTACCAAGGGCGGTAATCAGCGTGCCAATTTCCTGGCTCGAGAGCATCTTATCGAAGCGGGCGCGCTCGACGTTGAGGATCTTGCCGCGCAATGGGAGAATCGCCTGGTTTTCACGCGAACGTCCCTGCTTGGCCGAACCACCCGCCGAATCGCCCTCGACGAGGAAGACTTCAGACTTGGATGGATCGCGCTCGGAGCAATCGGCGAGCTTACCGGGCAGAGAGGCAATGTCGAGAGCGCCCTTGCGGCGGGTCAATTCCCGCGCCTTGCGAGCAGCTTCGCGCGCCGCGGCAGCTTCAACCACCTTGCCGACCAAAACCTTGGCTTCCGTCGGGTGCTCTTCCAGCCAAGTGCTTAGCGCTTCACTGACGAGGTTCTCTACAACGGGGCGAACCTCCGAAGAAACCAGCTTGTCTTTGGTCTGTGACGAAAACTTCGGGTCCGGCACCTTGACCGAAAGAACGGCCGTCAGTCCCTCGCGGCAATCGTCACCGGTCAGCGTCACCTTTTCCTTCTTCGTGATGCCCGACGTATCGGCATAGGAGGTGATCTGGCGCGTCAATGCGGCGCGAAAGCCAGCCATGTGCGTGCCGCCGTCGCGCTGCGGAATGTTGTTGGTGAAGCAAAGGACGTTCTCGTGGTAGCTGTCATTCCACCACATCGCGACTTCGACGGTAATTCCGTCCTTCTCGCCGTGGATCGCCACCGGCTTGTCAACAAGCGGCTTCTTAGCGCGGTCGAGATAGGCGACAAAGGCTTCAAGACCGCCGTCATAGATCATCTCTTCCTGCCTGATATCCGAGTGACGCTTGTCGCTGAGCAGAATGCGGACACCCGAGTTCAGGAACGCAAGCTCGCGAAGACGATGCTCCAGCGTGCCGTAGTCGAATTCTGTCATCGTGAAGGTTTCGGTGCTCGGCATGAAGCTGACTTCCGTGCCGGTCTCATCGCCCGCCTCGCCGATCACCTTCAGCGGCGCATCGGCTACGCCGTGCGTGAAGCTCATCTCATGGACCTTGCCTTGACGGCGGATCTTCAGCTTCAGCCAGACGGAAAGCGCATTGACAACGGAAACGCCGACGCCGTGCAGACCACCGGAAACCTTGTAGGAATTCTGGTCGAACTTACCCCCGGCATGCAGCTGCGTCATGATGACTTCGGCCGCCGACACGCCCTCACCGGTATGGATATCCGTTGGGATACCACGGCCATTGTCGGTGACTGTGACCGAACCATCGGGATTGAGCGTCACCGTCACGATATCGGCATGGCCTGCGAGTGCTTCATCGATCGCGTTGTCGACGACTTCGTAGACCATGTGATGAAGGCCCGAGCCATCATCGGTATCACCGATATACATACCCGGGCGCTTGCGCACTGCATCAAGGCCTTTCAGAACCTTGATCGAGTCTGCGCCATATTCGGTGCTAACGCCGTTTTCCGTCGTGGGTATATCGGTCATACTTTTCGAGAATTTCCCTGTTGTCGGGGCTGAAGCGAGACTTGCGAATCACCGGCCTTTTACATGCCGGAATATAGGGTTTTTGGTTAGAGTTCCCAATGCCGGCGCGCTCAAACTGGCCATAAATCAGGGGATTATGACCGTTTTCCGTCCGCTTTTCTGCCGTTTTCTATAATGCTCGTCAGTTCGCCAAGCGTCGCACGATCAAGATCACGAATGCGACCCGCCAGAAGGTTCGCAAATGCGGTATGTTCCGCCGATAAACCCGACGTATCGACGACCACGCGGGGGTCCGAAGAACGGGCCAAGAGGAAGAGTTCCTCTGCTTCATCCCAGATGATGTTGAAGTAGCCGGCGATCCGCTGGAGCAGATCGAAGGTCGGCAAGCCGCGCCGTCCATGTTCGAGTGCCGATAGGTAGGCCGGGGAGACATTGAGAGCCGCGGCCATCTGCTTCTGCGAGACGCCCTTGCGCTCGCGCAGCTTGCGAACTGCCTCACCGAACGGCGTCACGACCGCTCGCCATGGCGACGCGACAGCCTGATATACAGGGCGCCCTCGCCCCCGTGATGGTGGGCTGCCGTTTCATAGGACGAGATGAAATACCGGAACTCGGGCTTCGAAAACCACATCGGGACGGCGCGCTTCAGGGCGCCTTCGCTGCCAAGCGAACTGCCCTTGCCGGTAATCACAAGAACATGCCTCATTCCCCGCTCATGGGCTCGCACCAGAAACTCGAGAAGCAATATGTGAGCTTCGCTCTGGACCAGCCCATGCAGGTCGATACGGGCCTCCAGCGGCAGGCGGCCCTTGGCGATCTTACGCTTGACCGGCCTTTCGAGCGGGTGATGAACACCGGATCGTGTTTTGGGAGACGCCGGCGTAACCGCCTCGGACCCACTTTCGGAAGGTCGTTTCGGGCTTGCTGCCGTTTGTTTCTCAACCTCTGCCTCTGTCAGAAAGGCATCGAGTTCAGCCAGCTCATCCTCCTTGCCGGGCATTGGACGCGTGCTCCGTGTCACCTTGCCCCAGAGTATCCTTTCATCCGTGTTGAGCTTCCGATCTCGTGCCATCAGGCGAACCTCGCCGCGGCAGCGTTGGGAAGCAGGATAGCGAAGTCGGCGTCATGGCGTACCGTTCCGGCAAGCTCTCCCGCCTGATCGCCGGATCCGGTGAAGATATCACCCCTCGCCGGACCAACGATGGCAGAGCCGGTATCGAGAGCAAGCATTAGCCGCGCGAACGGCTTGCCATCATCGAGATGGACAAGATTTTCGGAGCGAATGAAAAACGGGAAGCCAAAGGTGTGAATGAGCCGATCGATGGCGAGCGAACGTCCAGGGATCAATGGCACTTTTGCCGCGGCAACAGGGCCGGCGTTCAGGTCTGTTGTTGGGACCTCACGGAAGAAAATGTAGGAGCGATTGTGCCAAAGAATGTCATCCACCTGACGTGGGTGCGCGCCCAGCCATCGCCGAATGGCCTGCATCGAAATCTCGGATCGTTCGATTTCTCCACGTTCGATGAGCAACTTGCCGATCGCCGAGAACGGGTGCCCCGCCTTCGCTGCATAGGTAATCCGCCCGATCGTGCCGTCCAGGTAGCGCAGGCGCGCGGCACCCTGAACGTGGACGAAGAAGACATCGATCTTGGACTTCGCCCACGCAATCTCCAATCCCCTGCCGGCCAGGCTCCCCTCATCGATCGAACGCCGATCTGGATATGCTTCAATCCGGCTGCCGTTCAGCCTGCCGAAGACGTAGCTATCTGGCAGAGAGGCGGGACGATTGCCCTCATCAAGATCGACTAGGTCGTCGGGACGACGGTAAAATGGAAAGCGATACTCAGCATCCGCCACGGCCGAAACCATAATTTCGGGCTCGTAGAAGGCGGTAACGAAACCCGGATTGCTGTCCGTGCGGCGAATTCTGAAAGGTCGACAGTGGGACTGGAAGAAGGCTCGGGCATCGGCAGCCGACGATAGGTTCTCGCACTGCGCCGCTTCGAGCAGCGGCAGCAGATCCTGCGCCGTCAGTCCGAGTGAGCCGGTCCGATACGGCTTGATCTCATTAATCTGCCGCCGGCATGCCTCCATCGCTTCAAAAAGGCCGGAGGGATCGTCATCCTTCCAGCCTTCCAGATCATCGAAACTTATTGCTTGGAGCGCAAAGCCCAGGGTGTCTTCACTCATGTTCCGATTCAGTGGCCACGAGTTTCCAGTTGGGATCGCGGGAACGGGTATCACGCGCAAAAGTCCAGAGATCATTGACCTCAGCGACATTCTCCGCGTCGCCATCAATCAGCTTGTCAGCCTTGTCGTAGGTGGCCGAAATCAGCTGACTGACGATACGGACCGTGATCTGGACTTCCGTGGCTTTGATCTCGGCGCTGGTGATCTCAGTCTTATCGATACCGACAAAGGTCGATTTCACCGTCTCACCCTTCGATTCACGATCCGTGATGGCAGCGTCGAAGCCGTCATAGACCTCGCGCGACAAGAGATTCTTGAGTGTCTTACGATCACCATCCGCAAACGCCATTACGATCATTTCATAGGCCATTCGAGCGCCGTTCACGAATTCCTTCGGATCGAACGAGGCGTCGGCCTTGTTGATTTCGCGGAGCGATTCGTTGAGCGACGTGCCGGCTGGAGCGAAAGCATCGATTGCGGCGAAACGGTCGTCTTCTTCGGCCGACGCGTCGCGACGCGGCAAGGTTACCACCTTTCCAGCGTCCGGAGAATCAGGCCCCGCAGCGTCACGCGGCGTATAGAGATCGCGCGGGGGCTTCTCATTTCCCGTACGGCGACCGAGGACGCTGCGCAGCTGAAGAAAAATCAGCACCGCCGCCACAAGAAAAAACAATGTGATGAAGTCGTTCGAACCCATATCCCGCCGCAGCCGCTGTTAACATCTCTGATTTGTACTCCCATATAGTCTGCCTATACAGATGATTCAAATGGGGTCGGCAACGCGACCCTCCAACGGAGTCCGGCTCAGGTCGGAATAAGACGATGCCCTTGAAGATCCTGCCTGGTTTCCTGCTGCTACTTCCACTCGCCGAGATTGCCGGTTTCGTGCTTGTCGGAAAGGCGATCGGACTTTGGCCGACGCTGGCGCTTGTCATCCTGAGCTTTATGTTCGGCATGGCCTTGCTCAAGCGCCAAGGCATCGGGATCCTCCGCCGCATGTCGGCAGAAGGGCGGAATGGTACGGTGCCGGGGCGCGAACTGCTTCGTCCGGCCATGTTCGTGATCGCCTCATTGTTGCTGATCGTTCCGGGCTTCATCACCGACATCATGGCACTCCTGATCTTCATTCCCGCTGTTCGCGATCTCGCCTGGAAATATGTCAGCCGGCGTTTCGTCGTTGTGGGATCGACAAGCGGCTTCAACGCCTCAGGGCGCACCAAGGACTCCGAGATCGTGGACCTTGACGACGAGGATTATCGACGTGAGCCCAATGGCAATTCGCCGTGGTCGGGGAAGCATCTTAGCGACTGACACAACGCGCAAGCCGGCCAATTGGCTCAGGGTTGTAACACCATGCTCGAAATGATAGATGCGGCACCATCCAATGCCTTCGAGGAAAAGCCAATGGCCGACGAAAACAGCAATAACGGTGCGACGAGCCCGAGCCTTACCATCCTTGCCCAATACACCAAGGACCTCTCCTTCGAAAATCCGGGCGCTCCGCGTTCGCTGCAGGCGCGTGACAAGGCTCCGGCCATCAATATCAATGTCAACGTCAATGCCAATCCGCTCTCCGATACGGATTTCGACGTCGTCCTGTCTCTGAATGCCGAAGCCAAGGATGGCGACAAGACGGTATTCCATACCGAACTCGTCTATGGCGGCGTCTTCCGGATTGCCGGCTTCCCGCAGGAGCACATGCTGCCGGTGCTCTTCATCGAATGCCCGCGCATGCTGTTCCCGTTCGCCCGTCAGATCATTGCCGACGTCACGCGCAACGGCGGCTTCCCGCCGCTGATGATCGACCCGATCGATTTCTCTCAGATGTTTGCGCAGCGGGTTGCCGAAGAACAGGCGCGTGCCAAGGTACAGGCGACCACGAACTAACAGTTCGCACATAACGCACTGAAACGAAATGAGATGCCCGGGCGTGACCCGGGCATTTTAGTTTGCAAGATCGTATTTTCCCCAAACACCCTTCGCGCCGAGTTTGGCGATGAGTGCGTCATGGGCTTGCTGCTCGGCTTCGCTGAGACGTGACGCAAGGGGCCGTGGCCGTTCGAGCGTGCCGATGTTGATTTCTTCGACTACTATTTCCTGACCGGCCGAGTTGCTCGCGGCATTTCCAAGCCCAAGTGCAGCCTGGCGGCCGCCGATCATCTCGATGTAGACATCGGCAAGCAGTTCGGAGTCGAGGAGCGCGCCGTGCTTCGTTCGATGCGCATTGTCGATGCCGTAGCGGCGGCAAAGCGCGTCGAGCGAATTGGGACCCATTGGATGCTTGCGGCGCGCCATGGACAGCGTATCGAGCACCCGATCGGGCAAGATCGGCGGCAGCTCAAGTCGAGCAAATTCAGCGTTTATAAAGCCCATATCGAATGTGGCATTGTGCGCAATCCACCTCGCATCGCCAAAGAAATCGATAATCCGCTGCGCAACATCGGCAAACGAAGGCTTGTCCTTCAGAAACTCATCTGTAATCCCATGCACAGCGAGTGCGTCCGGGTGTACCTTCTGGTCCCCCGGATTTATGTAGATGTGGATCGTATTGCCGGTCGGGAAATGATTGAAAAGCTCGATGCCGCCGATCTCGATTATACGGTCCACGCGGTTGTCCAAACCCGTGGTTTCCGTATCGAAGATGATTTCACGCATTCAGGAATTCCCCACTGGCGAGCCGCCGTCTCAAATCCGAGACAATCTCCGCGACCCGTTTTCTGGCCGTTTCGATGCTGTGTCCGGTATCGATCACATAGTCGGCCCTTGCGCGCTTTTCCGCGTCAGGCGTCTGGCGGGCAAGAATCATGTTGAATTTTTCCACTGTCATACCCGACCGCGCAAGTACTCGCTCGCGCTGTATCTGTGGATCACAGCTGACAACCACGATCACATCGACCCTGCTCTGAGCTCCGGTCTCGAACAACAGTGGGATATCGAGCAGCACCATATCCGCGCTGCGTTGCTGCTCGCGTTCGATGAACTCTGCCTCGCGCTTTCTGACAAGTGGGTGGACGATTGCTTCTAGACGCTTGAAGCCATCCGGACTTCCGGCCAGCTGGCGGCCGAGTTCCTGACGATCGACTGCCCCGTTCTTCAGTGTGCCGGGAAAGGCAGCATCGACCAGTGGCGCGGCCTCCCCGGCATAGAGATCATGGACGACCGCATCGGAATCATTCACGGGCACTCCTGCTTCCGCGAAGAACTTTGCCATCGTTGATTTACCCATGCCAATCGAGCCGGTCAGTCCAATCCGCAACATCAGTGCTTGTCCATGTCCTCAATAATAAGCGCACGCAGCTTTTCGTCGACCACCGGGCGACGCCCGAACCACTTCTCGAAACCAGGTACGGCCTGATGCAACAGCATGCCAAGCCCGTCGACAACAGGAAATCCTTGCCGAACAGCCTGCGTTAAGAACAACGTCTTCAGCGGGACATAGACGATATCCGTTACAACTGCATCGGGCAGCAGGGGCGAAAAATCAATTCGCGGTGCCTCCTCGCCAGCCATGCCCAGAGAGGTCGTGTTGACGAAAAGACCTGCTCCGCGCATGACTTCCGGCAAGGCTGCCATCGAATGGGCATATACTTTGGGGCCAAACCGATCTGCCAATTCCTGAGCCCGCTCGACCGTTCTGTTGACCAGATGTATTTCCCTGACGCCGCGATCGCGCAGAGCCTGGACGATGGCGCGGCTGGCGCCGCCCGCGCCAAGCACCACCGCCGACTGGGCCCTATCCCAGCCGGAATGTCGTTCATCTAGATTTGCGGTGAAGCCGCGTCCATCCGTGTTGGTTGCCTTGAGACGGCCGTCCTCCATCCAAAGTGTGTTGGATGCACCAAGTTCTTCAGAAATTTCGTCCGGATCGTCGGCGAGTTTGAACGCCATCTCCTTGTGCGGGATGGTGACGTTGCCGCCTACGAAGCCGGATTCGCCGCTCTTCAAAGAATCCACAAAGACCGAAAAATCGGCGGGCGCGACCTCGTGGGCGCGATAGGATCCCGGCAATCCAAGCGTCTTCAACCAATAGCCATGGATAAGAGGCGACCGGGAATGCTTGATAGGAAAGCCCGTGACGAAGGCCTGCGGCCCTAATGTTTCACGTGAATCATCCATCAATGGCACTCAATTCTCTCAGTTTCTCCAACAGCGGCAGCATCGGCAGCCCCAGAATTGTAAAATAGTCGCCGTCGATTCTGGAAAACAATTGAAGCCCCTCCCCCTCGAGTTGATAGGCGCCGACGCTGCTAAGTGCCCTCTCTCCTACGCGGTTCAAATGTCGCGCAATAAAATCAGCACTTAGTGGCCGCATAGTCAGCTCGGCGTGCGAGACATGCTCCCAGACGATATCGCCGTCGTAAGCAATCGCGATGGCGCTGTTCAGCCGATGCGTCTTGCCCGACAGCACCTGAAGATGCTTTGTGGCATCGGTCATGTCCTTCGGCTTATGGAAGGTCTGCGGCCCAAGAGACATCGTTTGATCCGATCCGATGACGAAGCGCGTCGGAAACCGGTCGCTGACCTCCTTCGCTTTGGCCTTGGCGAGGACGAGCGCGACTGTATCCGGCGTTGCTCCCTCTCGTTCGAGGGGCTCTTCGAGCGCGCGCTCGTCAATATGGGCTGCATGCGCCTCGAAAGCGAGACCGGCATTGTGCATCAGCAGGCGGCGAAACGGGCTGGAGGATGCGAGAATGAGCTTAGGTGTCATATGGCCTCGAACATATCTGATGCTGCGCTTACCGCAGCTTCGGACGGAGGGCAACAATTGCTGCCGCTGTCTCTTCGATGGAGCGGCGTGTCACGTCAATGAGCGGCCAATTGTGCCGGGCACAAAGCGACCGCGCATATTTCAGCTCCTCCGAGATCGCAGCTCTGTCTGTATATTGCCCACGGTCAAAACCCGGTGTTGCTCCCAGGACGCGGTTTTCGCGGACTTGAGAAATCCGGTCGGTCGTGGCGATCAGGCAGACGATCAAGGGTTTGGTCGCGAGGAATAGGCTTTCCGGGAGCGGCACGCCATAAACGACTGGGATGTTGGCCGTCTTGATACCGCGATTGGCGAGGTAGATACTCGTCGGCGTCTTCGACGTCCGACTGATGCCGATGATCACGACGTCAGCATCATTGTAGTCATCAGGCATCTGGCCGTCGTCATGATCCATCGTGAAGTTGAGGGCTTCGATGCGCGCGAAGTAGCCGGCATTCATCACGTGTTGCGCGCCGACCCGGCGACGCGAGGGTGCACCGAGATAGATCTGGAATGCGTTCATGACAGGCTCTAACACGTTCACGGATGCAACACTCATCTCCGAGCAGCGTTGATCAATGAGGGTCGCGAGCTCGCGGTCGACAATCGTATAGAGAACGATGCCCGGCTGACTGTCGATCGACTGGAGAACCTGCAGGAGCTGCTTGCGATTGCGGACCAGCGGATAGACATGCTCGATTGGCTGGGCGGATTTGAATTGCGCCGAGGCAGCGCGCCCGGCCGAAATCAGTGTTTCGCCGGTCGAGTCAGAAATCAGATGCAAATGGAAGAAGTTCGTGCGGTTCTCCACGCTATTTTCCGCGACTTGTTGAAAAGACTGGACAAAGCAGAGCTAAGAGACGCGGCGTGGGTAAGGCAAGGGAAAACATGCCGGCTTTTCCACAAATCGGATTTCGTGGGAGCCAATGAGCGTGCCGTGTTGGTTCTGTGGATAACGGACGACAGTTCGACTGATATCGATCTCTTTTCCACAGTTCAACCTCAACCC
>NZ_CBYB010000058.1 GCF_000577275.2 Rhizobium favelukesii | reverse complement strand
AAGCCGCTGTCGCCAAAACTCCTCTGAAGGCGCCAGCAATTCATGAGTGACAGTTATGCTCCGCGCCTGTTCATCGCTCAAGATCGGAAGGCGATCACCTTCATCCAGATTGGAGCGCCTGGCGAGGGCTCGCGCGTCCAGCACCTGCCCATCAAGGCCGCCAAAGCAAACATCGACATCCTGCGTACCCGTCGCCACCCGCCAATGGCTGGGGTGGACTTCAAGCAGGCAACCTGCCGGAATGCCCGAGCGCTGGGGGGACACCTCCAGGCGTCTGATTGTGACAACCTCATCGCCTATGAGCGTCTTGGGCATGCACATTTGATTGGGATGATATGGCCCAAAGTCTAAGGCACGTGTCATCGCCGACAGATTTTGCGCGGATTGATCCCATCGCAGACAGCCTGCCGCATCTGGGCGTCGACGTCTCGGAAAATAGCTTCTGTCCACTAGCGCCTGCGGATCGGCCGCAAGCTTCCCGCTCTCGAGGCCAGTTAAGAGCTCGCGAAAACCCTCGATCGCGGCTTCATGACATTTGAGGTTCAGGCTGATTGCCGTGTCGGTGGGCGCAATCAGCACTTGGCGCTGAACCACGACGTCACCCGTATTAACACCATCATCGATCCGATGCCACGTGATGGCATATTCGCTCTCTTGCGCCAGCAGCGCCCACGACGTTGCGTGCGTTCCCGCATATCGTGGCAAAGGACCGTCGTGATAATTGAAAGCACCTCGACGCGCTCGCCCAAACACGTCCGGTGGCAATATGAACGGATTGGCAACGGAGAAAATCCAATCTACCGGCTCAGCCTCCAAAAAAGAGCAGAGCTCTTCAACGCTTTCCATGCACTGGACATTGGCGCGAGCCGCCCACTCTGCGAAGATGGCGTCGTCACACAGGGCCGCACCAATGACGTGGCCCACCGCTATTGCCAGTTCAGCGCATCTGATAGCAAGCGTACCACTGCCAACAATGATGCTGGAGGAGATTGCCCGTGCTGCAGGATTCATGTCCTGATCGCCCGGTTGGCAGGCACGGCCGCGCACCGGAGAAGACCGATATGCCATCTTTATCCACCCACCAAGCTGGGCAATTCCCGCCCAAGCCGCCGCGCCACATAGCGGCCCAAACCGGTCACACTGGTTCGGATTTGCTCGGGGGTAACCGCGCTGAACGCCAATCGAATCCGGTAGTCTTGGGAGTTATCCAACGCGAAGAAGCTCATGGGCATAACGATGACATTGTCACGCCTTGCACACTCGTCCACGCTCTCCGCCCCAAATCTGAAAGGAAGATCAAGGGTCAGGAAGAAGCCGCCGCAGGGGCGATTCCATCGAATCTGATCCGCGAAAGGCGAAAACACACGGTTCAGCTGACACAACATAACGTCGCGATTGGTACGATACCAATCCAGGGCCGGCCGTATCCAATCACGCAAGCTTACCCCCTGTTCGATCAACAGCCCTGCCACGATCGCTTGTGTAATTTGGCTCGTATTGAGGGTAACGAAACTCTTGCGCTGAACCAGATCTTCCCAAAGTACCCGGCAAGCTCCCGCGTCTCCAAATATCGTCTCGGGCAGTATCGCAGCTCCCACGCGGAGAGATGGGGCTAGCGTCTTGGAGAATGTCGAGAGGTAGATAACACTACCGGCCTCGTCCAAAGCGGCCATCGGAGGGATCGCGTCTCCTTCATACCGAAATTGCCCATATGGATTGTCCTCCAGAACGATGATCCGATGTCTGTCGCACACTTGAAGGATATCGCGTCGTGCGGGCGTACCGAGGACGCGCCCGGTCGGATTATCAAAATCGGGAATAAGGTATAGAGCGCGAGCCCTCCGACCTTGCCGGCACAACTGCAGCACTGCGAATTCGACTGCCTCGGCAATGCCAAGTTCTGAGTTGCGCAGCGCTGAAACGGCGACCCGTGTAGCGGCAGCTGCACCGGTTGTCCCAACGTAGGTGGGGTTGCAGACCAGGAGGACGTCCGAAGGTTCGGGACACAGTGCCGGCAGGCAGACAGCAAGTGCCTCCTGGCAGCCTGACGTGATTAGTACGCGATCGGTCCTCGCGGGAACCCCCTCATCGGATCGAACCTGTTGTGCAACGATCTCGCTGATGATGCCGGCAGTTCGTCCATACTGCAACAACTGAGAGTGTACTTGCCCACCTCCGTGATCGCCTGCTGAATACCGTTCATACACGACGAGCGCATTCAACAGCGCCTGGGGGTCGAGCCTATTGAAGAACCGATCACTTGGTCTGCCAGAGGCCAGGGAAATCGCCGACGGAAACGAACCCGAGACCTCATTTAAGAAGTTCATTACTGACGTTTGCGGCATATAATCCATCATGGACCCCACGCAGAACCATCGGCAAAGTGAGGATCACGCCAGTGTGGACTCGACAGCAGCCTTCCGTCGAAACCAGCGACACAGGCTAGAGCGATTCCACAAACAGCCGTCTGACGATTGGCGAGTGTGATCATCGAACATTGTTCCTACTCTGATTGTAGGGGGCAAAGCAATTTCCGTGCCAAGAGAGAAAAACGCGTTTAAACAAGACGGTCGCTGTCAAATTGCCGTGACGAGTGTCTGACATCGTCCAAGATCGACCGGTCCAGATTTGGCCCGATATACTGGACTTGCCTGCTCGTCTTCCGTAGTTCGAAGTTGCAGGCTCCTTACGCTGCCGGTGGCTGAGCGACAGTATCTCCTGCCTTTTCGCCACCAGCAGATAAGGCACCTTCGACACCATGGCGGTGCCTGATGCTTGGAACTCTCGACCGGAATAAACCACCAGGCGGCGCTTCGCACATGGCCTCGGCAACCGCCGAAATTTTTGTGCACATCGATACAGCCGCCTACCATTCCCGGTGGTTTTTTATGGATCGGCGATCGTAGCATCGGCGGGAGATGCCTGCACAGTTCAAATCGGCGAGACAGCTCGCGTCTGGCCCGTCTGCCGCTCGGCAACACAGCGGAGCCGGACGTGGTCGGCTTGGCCTGGGCAGCAAAGGGGCATCGCATCATCCTACCGTTGCTGGTGATCAGTGCCGCAACCGTCATGCCGCTAGCCCGATGCACATTTTGCGTGCGGCCTCTCCATCGGCGGACTTCGCATGGCTAGTGGCATCGATGCCGCGGATTACAGGCCGGACACATGGCTGAATCTGATCGATCGTGACCGCAATACAGTCATGCATTCCGCGGCCGCCTACACGTTGGGGACTGGAACCGTCCAAGTTCGCTCAATATTTCCCGGACTGCTCCAACTGTTCAAAAAGTTCTTGGACATTATTGTCGAGAAATCCTTCCTCGCCGTTCCGATGCACAAGTTCAATGCTCACGCCAGTGTTAGGGCATCGCGAAGAGAACGCCTGTGTTAGGCCCGGTCCGTTTATTACGGCTGTGTCAAACGACAGCCCTCGCTTCTTGAGGGTCTCGACCATCGCCGACACATCGTCCACAGCCAGCGCGACATGGGCTATACCTACCCCAAAATTCTCGACAAGTTGGGACACCTGCGACTCTGGTTCTGTGCCTTGACAAAGTACAAAGCACATCCCGTCGCGAACCATGTCCGCGCACACCATACCAGTCTTTTTGCCCTTTATCTGGAATCGGCGCCTGAGGTTAAACCCAAGTACACCTTGAAACAAATGAATAGCGTCTTCCAGTCTATGGACGGCCAAAGCGATGTGGTCGATCCCACGAAATCGCAGGTTAGTGTAGTCATCCACCGGTGTGGTATCTGGCGATGCGCTGTCAAATGACGCGTTTACGGGATCACTCATTTCAACCTCCTTCTCTTTAGATAACGCATTTGGAGTCTCGACTGGCATGGTAATGCTGTAGGTTGGTCCACAATAGTGACATATGTGTCATCTCTTTCGCCCGCCCCACCGGCGGGGATCACCCCGGTTCCAAGCAGGCTCAACTATGATATGGCGGTCACCATCATCATGAATCTCGCATTCGGGGGTGGCCGAACGCCTTCCGCGGCTAATATCGTACCGTTGGATCCTAGAACCGGGACAGGCGATCATGTTCCCTGATGGGTGGGTCGAGCATTGATATAGATCAACGCGACGCGTATCGACCTTCATTCGAAGCCAATGTAGGACCAGGGCGATCCGATGGAAAAGGAGTATTCTACGACTTTGGTCAACGTTGGTATTCCTATTCATAAACACTATCGGCGACGTCTTTCACGCTGTTCTCTGTCCCTGGCTCTCGCCGTGATTCCAGTCGAGTTCGGGTGCGACAAGCGTGATGAAGTCGTGGATGATCTGACGATATTCCTCGTCTTCGAATTCGTACGGAAGTTCGAGCCTGAGTTCGCTGACATGCGGCAGGATCGGATCTGCAAACAGGCGCTCGAGGATTTCGTCCGCCGTTCCGACGACATCACGGGCAAAGAGCGTGCGCCGCTCACCCTGCGGTGCCAGCGTGCGTCCGTCGCGTCCCGCCGCATAGTCCAGGTAGCGCCGGCGCGTGCCCGGATCGGCACTGTCGAGCGGAACGATCACACCGCCAAGCGCCACGCGACCTCGTCCACCACCTGCAAGCTTGTAGGTCTCAAGCTGACGCAGTTGTGCGACAAAGAAGTCATCGGTCTGTTCGCCTGTCGTCACGTTGCCGATCAGCAGATTGAAGCCGTTTTCACCGGCCCACCTGGCCGACCGCAACGATCCGCCGCCATACCAGATGCGATCGACAGGTCCAGGGAAAGACACACGTCAGGTCGATCGGAATGAGAGTCAGATCACACCGAGAGGCCATGCGGCACCAACCCAGCAAATGGTCGATCGGTGTTGGAGTCAAACCATCCGAGAACTGGCATCAATTGTATGACTGTCCGTGTTGAAGATGTCCGGCTTTCCATACCGAGCATGCGCTTCCTCGACGGCCTCGATACAGAAAGCCGTCTCCATCGTGATCGACAGCCGCCACGACAGAACCCGACGACTGAACCAGTCGACGACAGCGCAGAGATAGACGAAGCCCCGCGCCATGGGGATGTAGGTCAGGTCCATAGCCCAGACCTGATTGGGTTGTAATCGCATTCCGTTCGTCAAGGTATTTTTGGTATTCGGCGTCTTTGCCGTGTTGCGCGACAGGCAACGCGGCGTAAATGGGCTACTGTTC
>NZ_CBYB010000057.1 GCF_000577275.2 Rhizobium favelukesii | reverse complement strand
TCTGGTGACCGCCAGTTTGCGCAGAAGATACGGATAGACCTTGTGACCAGGTGCCGGTTTAGACGTGTTGGAACGACGGTAAATCGCCACAGCTGCCGCTGAATGCCGTAGCCGCAGGGTGCTGCTTCGTAGCAGAACTTCAGTGTCCGCCCCGGCTGCGAATGCCTCGACAGCATATGCGCCAGAGCTGCAGGGTTATTTACAATCTGGCCGAATGCACGCACGTCGCCCCGCGATCAGCCTCACGATGCTCGCTTTGCTCCAAATGCAGGAGTCCGCGCCAGAGCCGTCAGCATCGGTCCGACGGAGAAATCGCCGCGCCGCGCCTTGGTCGTCAGATCCCGCAGATAACCGCCCGCCGAATTAAAGATCGGTAACTTTTCTGGAGGCTGCGTGGAAAAGCGGTCGCTTTGGCTTGAATAATAGAGGCACGATTGGGTCCGGTTTGGTCGCAATTGTGCCCATAGCCGTATGCGAAGTTCGCCGCTCATGTCCGCCGCCCGGACCTGCATCAGCGTGTGAACCCGCGGAGCAGCCATCAGGAACTACGGATGGTCGCCTTGAGCGGAACCCAACCCAAAGGCTTTCTACTTTTCATTTCTACGTCAATGAAGCAGTGCTCGCGGCGCCTGCAGGGAAAAGACATCGATTGGCCCGCAACTTTTCGGTGTTGGTGAAGTGGCCGTTGTCGGCGGCGTGAGCACAGCCGTGCAGGAGGCGCTCTACCCGTCGAATCTTGCCTCCAAGGTCACGGTCGTTCATCGCCGACATAGTTTCCAAGCGGTGTCGATCCTGCGGTACCGCCTCTTGGCCAAACATAAGTTAAAGTCATTTGGAACCGCGTCATCGACGAAGTTCTCAGAGAACCGGGCCGGCTACATCAACGTCGGTTCCTGGTCGACGATGACAACCGTGACAGGGTCCTCGCAGCCGACGATGTTATCGACCCGGTGTTCCATCAGTCGATCAGCGCCGCCGCATCGGAAGCATAGCGGCCCTGGAAGCCGAGGGCTTCCTGACCGAGCATCCACCTGCGCCGGTCGCGCAGGGATCGGGATTTTGCTCCGAACTTGATTTCTCTATTGCCTGCCGGTAATACGATCCAGATCGTTCTTTGGAAGGTTTATCCACGTGAACAATCAACACAGCGCGGGCGGCTACGATACCCTTCGGTTTAATCGCGAGGGCCAGGCAGAGGCCTTCGATGCCATTGGCGCTCGCTATGATGAGACCTTTCCACACAAACAGGGTCAAGTCTCAGCGGGCGATTGGTTGATCAGGTCCTTGCCGACCGGTTCTCGGGTTCTGGATCTGGGCTGCGGTACCGGAGTGCCAACTGCGCGCCAGTTAGTGGCCTCCGGTTTCGAGGTCGTGGGCATCGATCTGTCGGGCGGGATGGTGAAACTCGCCCGGGAGTATGTCCCTGGCGCGACATTCCACCAGCTGGACATTGCCGACTTGCGACCAGGTGGCCCGCGGGACCTCGGCCAGTTCGACGCTGTCGCGGCCTTCTTCTCGCTGCTAATGCTGCCCCGTGCGGAGATCCCCCTCGCACTTCTGACGATTCGCAATCTGCTGGTCCCTGGTGGCCTGTTCGCCCTGTCCATGGTGGAGGCCGATGTCGACGATTTCTCAATCCCGTTCCTCGGAAACAATATCCGAGTCTCGGGTTACCTGCGCGAGGATCTGCGGGCGGTCATCGGAAAGGCTGGCTTCCAAATAGTGGAGGAGATCTCCTACACCTATGCGGCTGTCGATGTGCCGCCGGAGGAACAGATCTTCCTATGCTGTCGTCTGAGCGTTTCGCGCAGCGGATCGATGCGCATCTCCAGCGTCGGCGAGTCGGCGGTGTAGCGGGCGATCACCACCGCGTCGAGGCGGTTGGCGCCCGATAGCCGCGGGTCCTTATGGCTAGCTCTTGACTGGATCCAAACTCCGCTACGCTCAGATGGTATAGCGAACATTCTGCCCCGGTTATGTGCGGGAAAACAGGAGACGGACACCGGGTGCGCCAAAGAAGATCGCAAGCGTCCCTTCGATCCAGCGGCGGGATATCCGATAGAAGCGCACCATCGGAGCTGTTGGAAAGACGATCGCGTAATCGCAGAAGATTGTCACGCTTAGGATAGCGCATCCGCCGAGGAGCGCTGCCACGGTGTATGAGGAGGCACCCGGGCCAAGTCCCAGCGTCACCAGAGCGATCCAGGCGAGAATTGATTTTGGATTGGTCAGATGCATGAGGAGGCCCGCGTCGGTATAGAGAGGAAGCCGTCTCGGCGGCGTCCGTCCCCGATGCCTCGGCCGGTTTTTCGCCCGCGATGAAAGCGGTTCTGGCTGCCCTAAACGCCAGATAGAGAAGATAGAGCCCGCCGAAGATTTTCAGGATCATCAAGGCTTCGGCATATCGGGTCAAGATTGCGGATATTCCCGTCGCGGGCAGCGTCAACCAACTCTATGGTTTGCCCGTCGAGACCCAGCTTTGATGTGGCTATCGACACGATCGCTTCCACAAGAGAAGCAGTTCGAGACGGTTGTTTGACATTCCCCGATAAACCTAGAATTTTCATTTCGGCAACACCTAATTTGTCGTTACAGTCTATGGATTGTATGTACTATTGATAACGACAGGATCTAATATTTCTTTTAATCGTGGAATTCTGATCCTGAAATCGCGGCGACTGGACGAAATACATCTGCGCCGGCGTGGCAGACGCCGGTTGGCATGCGTACTCGGGTATGGCCTGCCGGAATGATCGCTGGGGTCTCTGTCACATCGCGTTCCTTCCTCTCACGCACTGAAAGAACGGGGGGTCGATCACCACCCAAGCGATCACGAGAAAAAATGGTCGTCTATTCGCCCGAAAGAAATCTTGGCTTTGCCGAACAGCGATAAGCCGCCGAAACGAATATTGCTTGTCACACCCTCAGGTGTTGGAAGCTATTTGTTCCGCTTCATGTCCCTTGGGCATTGGATAGTCCGAAATCGCAAAACGGCCGAAATATCATTGCAGGCGTTTAGGGCTTAGCTCCCAGCCGACCTTGTCTAACGACGTAGGTAGACGATGCCCAAAAAGGAGACAGGTTCCTTGACCGTGGCCTTCGCCTTCCTCCGATTACTGAGGACTTCCCCCTCGCGGGTTGACCGTCCAAGGACGGGACTGGATTAGGGATGCCAGACAAGAGAGCGAGGTCGGAAACGTCATTGGGTGGAGCGCCCACACGCTCGATCTGAATCGCGCCGCCGCTTCGCTGATCAAGCGACCTGCCGCCTCCCTACACGGCCAAGGGATGGAGCCCCCACGGGCTTGCTGAGATGGGAACCTTGGAGCTACGCTGCATGTTGCAAGACAGACCTGATTGACGAACGCGTCAGGGATGACAGTCCGAAGGATGAAGACTTAACCCCAAGGCTTCAGCGTAGCCAAAAGGGCGACGCCAACCTCGAAAAGGGCATTCAGGAAACCTAGGTCCTCTCCCATGTGCAACGATTATGAGCAACACATTCGCTACGCCGAATACTGCAAGATGATGCAGGACCTCGCGCTCGGCATCCCCACACGCCAGACCGAACTGGATATGCCGCAGGCTGATAATATCAAGATCGGCGACACGGCACCGGTGATGCGAGCTGCTGGCGACAACATCGTAGAGCTGGCGCCGATGAAGTTCGGGTTTCCACCGACCCGCAAGGCTGGCCCGGTTTTCAACTTTCGATCGGAAGGAAGACATTTTAGCGATAGCCACCGCTGTCTCATTCCAGCGAGTGCGTTTTTTGAGTTCAGCGGAAAGAAATACCCCAAGGCGAAACACAGGTTCACGCTGAACGACGCTCCTTTCATGGCCATCGCAGGAATTTGGAGAGACGGTCACGGGAACCAACCGCCTGCCTTCACGATGCTGACAACGGCGCCGGGTCCCGATGTAAAGCCGTACCACGATCGCCAAATCGTCGTGCTTCAACCGCAAGAGTGGCTTGCATGGCTTGACCTAGCGAAGCCGGAAGCGGAATTGCTGCGGGCGCTTCCGAAAGGTTCGCTAGCCGCCGAAACTGTACGGGCAGGATCGGACTAGCCTTGCTGCTGTGACACCAATACGGCAGAACATTTGAATGAGCTGCATAGCGGCTCGAGCTATGGCACGAAACTTCGCACCATACTACTTTCGAGGTTAACTTAAGTGGTCGGCCTGCGGCTGACGGGCCAAACGGGGGTCTTCTGAGTCATGTCATCGGCCTCAAAATCGTGAGCGTCCGGCGAAGGCATTTTCGCTTGGTCGAGAGACCGATATTATAGGCGG
>NZ_CBYB010000056.1 GCF_000577275.2 Rhizobium favelukesii | reverse complement strand
AATACGTTCGCGTTGACGAGCAGGTTCAAACTGTCTGGGGTACACTGCGATCAGCGAGGCGCGACGGCTTCCGAGCAATCGCTTGCTGGAATGCTGAAGCACGATTACAGCGCTCGGCGGAGTCACAGTGCGCCGCCTTCAACCAGGCTCAGATAACGAGATCCCGCGCTCCGAGCATCACTTGAACGCAATACCAAGGGCGCTTAAAAATTCGAGCATGAGGTCATTGACGGCACGCTGGCGCAAAATCCGGGCTTCTCTGATTTCCGTGTCGTCTGCAGCACCTTCAATTTCGAACTGCGCCACGGCAACGTTGCCTTCGCGCAGGTAACCTTCGTCTGGCTCCGGATCACAAAATCGGGTGAGCAATAGCGTCAGGGCACGTTCGATAACCTCCCGATCGTTGCCTTTCAGAGCCTCTTGGAATTTGGCGATTGCACCGCCGAGCCCGCCTTCTCCGTGTTCGAGGCAGTAGACGAGATCGTGCGCATCTTTGCGCTCACGCCGGTGATCAAAGGCAAACGCCTTGAGGCATGTGAATGCCACGATATCGGGATGGATTCTGTCGAGCGGCCTTTTTCACCCAACAGATCAGCGGTGACTTCCACCCGATCGTGGTGCCCGAACACGAGCGACGCGTGAGGAATATTCACCGCAAAAACATTTCCTTCCGTCGGCAGTTCCTGCAATGCGCCACCCCGGAGCTTCGGATCGTCTGCCAAGAACTCCAGAATGACGAGAATGCCGTGCTCGGTCATGGTCTGCCAACGCCAATTGACCTTGTTGCCCTTGTCACTTTGCGCACGCTCGAAACACATTTTTTTGAGGTTCTGCTCGAGCGTCCGGTATGCCTCTGTATCGGCGAGGATCGACAGATCGACGACGCCATCGATATCGCCGGTTCCTGCATGAGGCGGGACATCAGGCGATCGCTTGGTGACAATGTAGCGCGGGGCCAGCCCACCGACCAGAAAGACGGAATCACGCCAGGGGCCGAGCCCGCTGAACAGCGTCACCAGCCCGCGCTCGCAGTCGCGGGTAACATCGGCACTATATTCAGTCAGTATCTGGGGCTTTGTCATTCGGGTACCGCGAGTTTTGTCAGTCGAAGATGGTCGGCCAGTTCCTTTGAGCGACCGCTGTCAAGCTGCAGGAGGTCGAGGTAAGTTTGAAGTGGATCTGTGACCCAGACATGACCGACCCGTTGGCGAAACAGCAAGTCGTGGCGTGGATTAGAGTCTATAACTCCCAGATTCCAGCCCTCTTTGACAGCCTTTGCTCCCAGTTTTCCAAGAAGGCTTTCGCCGCCGTGATCGATGCGGCAATGGATTTGGGATATTTTCGAGAGGTGCGGTGCATGGATCTGGCCGGCCATGAGCCCGGAAATTTCGTAGCGAACTCCCGTCTCATCGCAGATGCGGTCAATCTCATGGATCGCCTCATCGATATTGGTCATCCGCATATAGTACGAGCGGAGCGGCTTTGGCTTGATCGAAGCGACATAGGAAGACCACTCGTCAAGCAGCGCGCGGGGATTGGAGAGTATCCTTTCCTTCGATGGACCGGCACCCTTGGAGTTCACCCATTCGCGGCGCTCTAGTTCGATAAGAACCTGGGATGCAGTTGTCGGAGATACGGATGCCCGCTCGACCAGTTCATGCACACCGAACCATTGGTCCTTAAATGTCCAGACGGCATGGAGGGCCTGTGCGCGACTTCCAACGAACAGATTGTTGAGCGATCGAGCCTGCTGCTTCGAGGCTGGCTTTTCGACGAGAACAAACAAAAAGATTGTCGGCCGAAAGATAGAGACTGCCGCTACGATCGAAATAACCGATCTTCTCCTCGCGCAGGAGTGCACGTGCACCTGGGGAAATGGTATCGGCCATCAATAGGGGGAGAACTCGGGAATTGCCTGGTGGCATGGCGGCAATGTATCTTTTTAGCTGCCAGCTTGCTTCCCTGACGTCCCTTGGAAAAGCTGATCTCTTGGCTTCGACAACAAGCTGGAAAGGTGCGTCGGAAAATCGCGCATCGATAAGGAAATCTGCGTGAGAGTTTCCCATCTGGGGCTCAAACAAGGGCTCGGACGTGATTTCCCCGCCTGCCTCCGTGAGGCTGGCCGTCAACTCATTCAACATATCGAAAGCTATGGGCTCTTCCATAGATATTCCCTGCGCAGCAAATATAACTCTTATGCCGTATATCCGCGAAAATGCTTATATGTACTGCACAGCAAACAAATGAAAACTGCTGTGCCAGCTCCGGCCCGCGCGGTAAAAGAGTTCGCGCCTTCTCATAGACGAGGTTCATCCGTTGATTGGCAATTGCGCCTGCTATAGGTTCGTTTCGCGCGTGAACATTCGGCCGCCTCCCACCGTGCATCGAGACGAAGCTTCGCTTGGTTCAGCAGATCGGGATGCGCCGTGAGATACCAGTAGGTATCCCGGACATGCGTGTGGCCCAAATAGGTCGAGAGTTCCGGTAGTCGCCGCTCGATATCGTCGCCACCTCGGTACCAGGAAAGCAGGGTGCGCACCGCAAAGGAATGCCGGAGGTCGTGTATCCTTGGGCCTTCGGCTTCCGTCGGCTCCCGCAATCCGGCTTGGCGTGTCCACAGGATGAAAGAGTAGTGTGGGTTCAAGCCACGTCCGCGGTCTCCCGTGAAGAAGAATCTGCTGCCGCGCCTTATCGGGCAAACATCGCGGTCCGCCGAATATCGTCTGAGAGCGTCCGTCGTGCTTGGATGCAAAGGGACGAGGCGGCTCTTGCCGAACTTCGTCTCTCGGATCGTCAGCATCCCTGCTTCCACATCGGCGTCCTCGCGAAGTAGTCGTGCCGCCTCTGAAAACCGCAGACCTGTGGACGCGAGCAAACCGAAGAAATGGTGGTAGGTCAGCCCTCGAAAGCTCGCTGGATGCAGCACGAGCATTGTCGCAAGAAGATCGGCGATCTGCTCGTCCGAATAGATGAAGGGTCGTGGCCGGCGCTGCGGCGGGAAAATGCCAGAAGGCGGAATCTCGGTTCGAGGGTCGTCAACCTTCAGGTGGCGAGCGAATGATCGCACCGTCGAAAGGCGCGATGACCATGTCGCAGGCCCACATTGGTGATTTGCCCATTCCACCGCGAGCTTCGAGGTAATGTGCTGCGCGCCACGCGCCTGCGCAAATTCCACAAAGTTTCGCAAACGGCTCTCCTGGCTCTGAAGATTGAAACCGAGCGACCGACGCAGCGTCAGGTATTGTTCGAGGGCTTCCGTCAGGTCGGTCATTGAATCTCTCCCGCCCACGGCCGCGAGAGGGAGCGCAGGCCCTCGATGTCGAGCTTCGCGTAAATCCTGGTGGTGTCCGGGTCTTTGTGGCGAAGTACCTGGGCAAGCTCCGTAAGACCGACGCCTGATCTGATCGCAATCGTCGCAAAGGTATGCCGGAACACATGCGCATGATGTGATCGCATCCCGGAAACATCCGCGCGCTTCAGTGCTCTACGAGCGATGAGGACAACTGGCGTCTATAGCG
>NZ_CBYB010000055.1 GCF_000577275.2 Rhizobium favelukesii | reverse complement strand
CCACTTCTTCGAACTCGGCGGCCATTCGCTCCTGGCGGTGCAGTTGCTCGGTCGAACGCTCGCCGTTGGGCTGAAGTTTAGCGCCGCCGATCTCTTCGAAGCCCCCATATTGAAGGAACTCACATCAAAGATTCATTTTCAGCGACGGCCCAGCGTTCCGGAAGTGATTTCCGTTCAGGCAACCGGATCACAACCACCGCTGTTCTTTGTTCCCACAGGTTCGGGCGATTGTTCCTATGTCCTCAGTTTGGTGGAGGAAATGGACGTAGACTGTCCCATCTACGCTCTGCCATGGCCGCCTTTCAAACAAGTTTGTCCACCAACTCTAGAGGGAATAGCCGCGGAGGTGATCCTGGCGATTAGAGAGAGCCAGCCACGGGGTCCATACCGCTTTGCTGGATACTCATCAGGTGCAATCTTGGCTTACGCAATTGCCCAGCACTTGCTGAGTCTCGACGAAGCTGTATCATTCATCGCTCTCATCGATGTTGCGTTACCCGCAAATCCATCAAGCATATCGCCCACCCAAAAGGTACGAGAAGTGCTGCTGAATTCATTTGAATCCTTAGATGATGAGCGCTTCGAAATATTGGAACGCTTTGTTGGACAAAGTTCAATTGCCCAGCTGCTTGAAAAGGCACAGCAAATTGGGGCGATGCCTCTCGATCGTGATCTCCACAACGACGTTTTGATGTATGAAAAGATTGCGCAGTTCCAAAGGGCGCTGGACTCGTATAAAGTTCCATCCCTACCGGTTGAGATCCACCAGTTCTATGCCAACGGGCCTCTCCTCAGCCGTCGGGCGCGACCTCGGAGAAATTCAATGAGTCCTGAGGCAAGTTCGCCCATGCGGGGTTGGGACAGGGTTTTAAGTGAGGCGACCATTCATACCATACCGGTGCCAGGCGACCACATGACGATGATGGATGTTCCAGAAAACCGTCGAGCTCTGGCTCGACAGTTATCGACGGCCTTAAACCGCTCATTGACAACAAAAGCTTCGAATCGTCCGGTAAACCCCGGACAGGTACAGTCTCGTCGGATCGACTTTCGTTCGCCTGGTTGATGTCATTTGTTATTGATTTCGGCGTTTCGCGCGTCAGTCAAGTGTGAGGTTTGCTTTTTGCTTCCTCATGCCATCGCCTTCGAGTGTAATGCGATGGGCGTTATGCACCGAACGCATGCAGGTTGGTGCGCATCAGACGTCCTTGGAGCGCCCGATCCGCGTATTTCGGGATTTTCGGGAAGTCCACCTCGACGCGCAACGCCGCCGTTAAGCGCGTCCTCACCGGGCTTGCGGTAACGATCTGCGGATCGTCCAACCTTGGGCTCGGTGGCAAGCAGGCGAATGGCGACAACCCCTCGGCCATCCGCGATCCGGAAGTCGCCACTGTCTCGCGATCATCGACCATTTCAACTTCCTGAACGGATTGGATAAAACGCCCGTAGGCAGGGACGAGGCAGCGAGAAACGCGGACAAGCGCGAAGCAGCCGTCGAATCGAGGGTGGTTTCTCAGCAACCAGCGATGGGTGGGTCGAAAATACTTCGATCCTGACTTTGAACGGATGGCTTTTTGTAAGAACGGGATCCTTGGTTCAATTCCCTTCAAGAGCGGCAACCGCAGCTAATTGCCCTTTCTACAATCGATGATCGAGCCGGCAGGCGGTTTGTGCGCCGGAGGTGCGAAAGCGGCCGAATGGAAATTGACGACGCTGACCTTAAGCGGACGAGTCTTAGTTAGGCTCGCGTTGCCCGCTGAGTATTCAAGGGACTAGACCGGCGGCGCGGTGGTTGCTATTTGCAGGGCATGTTGCGATGTTGAAGACGTCGCCGAAACATCACCGCAGACACACCCAAGGCTCT
>NZ_CBYB010000054.1 GCF_000577275.2 Rhizobium favelukesii | reverse complement strand
ACTGCGGAGCGCGTACTGGCCGGATGCGCATGACAATCATGGTGCCTATTCCGGACCGGCCGAGGGCTTCATTCGACTTGCACTTGGAATCTTCAAGACCGCGCCGCGCAATGTCCATCAGATAGCGAATATACTGATCGAATTCTCCAACTCATCAGAAGCCGCGGTCGAAAGCTATTTCACGGCGCTGCAACGTGGACCGGACACACGCGGTGAGATATGCCAGACGCTCCTGTGCGGCCGCTACGCCGATCTATTCCACAAGCGGGAAGGGGAGTGGCGCATTGTCGCACGAACAGTGATTTACGATTGGTTCGAGCAACAGACCCCAACCGAGGTGCCGGAAAGCGAAAGGTTCGGATCGCGGCATCCAATCGGAGCGCCTCATCCGAGTGATAGGGTTTATACGCTTTTGAAGGGCATCAACTCGAACGCACCAACATCGGAGGCTAACGATTATGACTGATCTGCGACACCCATCATTTCCTCCCGCCGAGCTCTGCGCAGTGAAGATGCGCGTAAATGGTTGTCTGTTGATCGTCATGACCCAGCCGGCGACTTATTCACCCCCCGAGAGCCCGGTGCTGGCGCAGCAACCACGAGACCCGACAACATCCCGCCTCAAATCAAGCAACACCTTCGCCTTCAATTTTTTGCCGAGAGGACGGCACGAGCTTTGCCCCAGGCATGCAGACCTATTCGAGCGTGTGGGGTCGGAAAGCAGAACCCGACGTTGCCTTCCCAGGCTGGTGCACCGAGACTGGTTACTCCGGGTCAAGAGGAAATGGCATGAAAGAAGCCGCGCCCGCTGAGAGAACGGATCACTGAGATGCAGGTGATGATCGAGGGACAGTCACGCTTCGAGCCTTTTGAAGCGGCGGGCTTCAAGCGAGGCCGCGACTTCAATGCCTGGTTGGGATTGACGCCGTTGCAGCGATCCACCGGCGGCGAGCAAAAGCTCGGCGAGACATCGAAGATGGGAGAGCGGACATTGCGCCGCCTGCTCATCATCGGTGCGAGCGCGGTGGTGCTGCAAGCTCGCCGGCGCGGCAACCCAGAAGGTTCGTGGATCGGGCGCATGCTTGCCCGCAAGCCACCCATGCTTGTGACGGTCGCTCTCGCCAACAAGACGGCCCGCATCGCATGGGGCACTTATGGCAAAGGGCGGCGTCTATAAAGCTCCAGCTGTGGCGGCATAAGGGCCCAGCAAGAGGTCGTCGAGAGTAGGAAGGTCAACGGAAGGTATGGCGCAACAGTCGATGAGACGGGTCGGGTATGCTCCGGCGAGCACGCCGCATTGATTTGGAACCGATCCGCGAATTCCCATACGGGCCGGATGAACGGTCGCGCGAAAAGGCCGGACAGATGTCAGCAACCGACTACGCGCATAATCCACCGAAAACCATTCTTGCATTCATCGGGGCGTCCACAGATGGAGCCCGATTCAGGACCGAAGGACGGGGACAACCTGTCCAGCGGACGAAAGAGATTTAGCCGATCGGAAAAAAGCCGATCAAACCATAACCGAACCCACGGAAGCCGCGAAAGCAAGGTGTTTTGTCCTGTCACTGTAAACGTCGCTTCGGTCGCGGGACTGATTGCCAACCCTAACCGCGACGCATATGCCGCTTTAAAAGTTGGTTTGCTCGCGACCACGAAAGCGCTGGACTGCAAATGGGCTTCACGCGGCATCCGCGTGTCGGCCTAACGCCCGGTGACGTGCGCACGCGATGACAGAGGTGGCTCGGGCTATTCGGCTAGTGCGCAGGCCAAGTGCATCACCGGATCGACGCTGGTCGTGGATGGTGGTTTGATGTCATTCAATCAGCTTGGCGGTGTGCATCCGCCACGGAACGTCTCCTTGGATCGGCCCAGCCCGCGCGGCGGTTTAAGGCCAGTGGCAACAGCGGCTTCTCGCGAGATGGTCGACTACTCGACCATCAAAAGCTGGATCGACCTCGGGCGCAAAGAACTTCTTGCATCACTCGGACTTCCCATAGCGAACAAAGGAGACAGCATGGAATTCGCAACATTCATCCTAGCCACTCAGCGCGGCTACCATCAAACGTCTGAGAGCGTCATCCGCGACTCCATCGAACAAACTATCCTTTCGGAGCAGGCTGGCTTCAATACCGCTTGGTTCGCGGAACATCACTTTAACAATTACAGCCTAGTCCCATCCCCGCTGATGATGGTCGCTCATTGCGCCGGTCTAACAACCGCCATTCGCCTCGGCACTGCTGTCTGCGTACTGCCGCTTTATCAGCCGCAGCGCTTGCTCGCCGAGATTGGCTTTGCCGATGTGGTTGCGAACGGTCGCCTCGAGCTCGGCGTTGGCTCAGGATATCAGCAGTTCGAATTCGAGCGCTTCGGCGTCAACATCGATGAGGCGCCGGCCATCTTTTCGGAATACCTGGACATCCTGCTCAAAGGTCTCAATCAAAGGATCTTCTCGCATAACGGCCACTTCACACAGATACCCCCGACAGCGATCTCGGTCCGCACCACTCAAAAGCCCTCGCCGCCAATCTGGATCGCAACTGGGTCTACGCGAAGCATGCGCCGCGCTTATCGTGAGGGACATAATCTCTTCGTAACCGCGTTACACGACGGATTGGATATCTTGGGTGCTTTGCGGGGAACCATCCAGATGGCGGCAGCTTCAGAGAGCAAGAGCCCTAGCGACGCGAAGATATCGCTGCTGCGCTGCTGTTACGCGAGCGATGACGGAGGGGAGATCAATCGGTATCTCGACAACGCTCGTTTCCAGCGCCGGCTATCCGAAGCGCTGTATCAGCGTCGCCAGCAGAGCCAGGATGGCTATATGTTGGAGGCAACGCCGACGCAGCAGGATTTGTCTTTTGAGACTATGCGGAAGAACCTGCCGATCGGCAGCATAAATCGAGTACTTGATCGCCTCCTCCAAGAAATCGAAGTTCTGAAGCCGGACCAGATTGCGATTCAGACCCAGCTGGGAGATCTCGACCAGATTACGATGCTGCGTCAGATAGAGCTCTGGGGAGAAAAGATCATCCCAGCAGTCAATAAATCACTTGGTCATCTGGGCGTTTGATTATCGTCCCTTGCGTCTTGCGGTTCGTCTGCTTGCTTATTTCAAGCGCCACGACCTAAACGAGGGCGTTGCGGCGCTCAAGACGTAAGCAACCAGTATAGCTGACGCCGATGTCCGGCGCATGCTTAATCATCGCCAACCGCCTTGCAAGACAGCGTTGTCGGGTTGGATGGTCGGCAGTTCGTCGCGGCCAGCTAGCGGCAGGTCCTGGTCCAGCTCGAATGATCGATGACGCACAGCGAGATCTCTCCTGAGCAATCACAACCGGTACCGACGAACCTGCGACCGGTCCCTGCGCGACCTGAAATCGGGACTAGCCCGTCAATTTCCTGAAATTAGGCATGAAGTGCCGGTCACTGTTCTAAATAATGCCTGTCACATCCCAACACTCCTGACGCAGTATCGACGCGATTAAAGATGAAGCAGCTCACAATCCGAGAAGCGCGCCGTCGAGCCTTCAGTCCAACTGCCTCAACGGTCACACACGACCCATTGAGGCTCGGCCTAACGAATAGATTCATCGAATTGCCTCTGACAAACTGCATTTCAACCAAAAGGAGGCGTCCCCCGATCGCATAGGCTAGCGCCCTAGAGACCAGCACGAACTCGTCGCCGTTCTGACTTGTGATAACCAACTCATGACACCTTCGTAACCTTTGTCGGGTCCGCGACAAGGCTTTATTTCCTTAAGCGGCGCCCCTTTACCGTCTAAACAGCTGGAATAGCAGCAAATATTTTTTGCCCACCTCAATCTAGCTGCTTGGCACGACTCTTGAAACACTTCCGGCGAGGCGGCGGAAGCTGCCGGCGGCATCCACGTCGCGGGACAACCGCATTGGTTCAAACAAGTGAAGGAAAGAAAGCATGGCAGCTCTGCGTCAGATCGCATTCTATGGGAAGGGTGGCATTGGCAAGTCCACCACATCCCAAAATACGCTCGCCGCTCTTGTTGACCTCGGGCAGAGAATCCTCATCGTTGGCTGCGACCCAAAGGCCGACTCCACCCGACTTATCCTGAACTCGAAGGCCCAGGACACGGTTCTGGATCTTGCGGCAAAGGAAGGTTCGGTGGAAGACCTCGAGGTCGAAGACGTGCTTAAGGTTGGCTACAGAGGTATCAAATGCGTAGAGTCCGGCGGTCCCGAGCCAGGCGTCGGCTGCGCCGGACGCGGCGTTATCACCTCGATCAACTTTCTAGAAGAGAACGGCGCCTACGACAATGTCGACTACGTCTCCTACGACGTCCTCGGCGACGTGGTGTGCGGCGGCTTCGCGATGCCTATCCGCGAAAACAAGGCTCAAGAAATTTACATCGTCATGTCTGGTGAGATGATGGCCCTCTATGCCGCCAACAACATCGCCAGGGGTATTCTGAAATATGCCAGCGCCGGCAGCGTGCGTTTGGGCGGGCTGATTTGTAACGAGCGTCAGACCGACCGCGAGCTCGACCTCGCCGAAGCGCTGGCTGCCAGGCTTAATTCCAAGCTCATTCACTTTGTGCCGCGCGATAACATCGTGCAGCACGCTGAGCTCAGAAAGATGACGGTGATCCAATATGCGCCGGAATCTCAGCAGGCAGCGGAATATCGCGCGCTGGCTGAAAAGATCCATGCAAATTCGGGCCAGGGCACCGTCCCGACCCCCATCACCATGGAGGAACTGGAGGACATGCTGCTCGACTTCGGCATCATGAAGTCCGACGAGCAGATGCTTGCCGAGCTTCACGCCAAGGAAGCGAAGGCGGCAGCCGTCCAGTAACAGGCGCTGCCGACACGGGCGGCGCGCAGCTTTACGCAGCGCGCCATTCCACGCACCAATGCCTCGTTGATGAGGCTTCATCCGAACCTTTAAAAAGGGGGCAGGCCCAATGAGCCTCGACTACGAGAATAACAGTGATTTCCACGCGAAGCTTATCGAGGACGTGCTGTCGCAGTATCCCGACAAAGCGGCGAAGCGCCGCAGTAAGCACCTCGGTGTCGCAACGGGCGGAGAGGGATCCAGCGAGGGCGCGAACGCGGTTTCCGAATGCGACGTAAAGTCGAACATTAAGTCCGTTCCGGGCGTGATGACGATCCGCGGCTGCGCCTATGCCGGTTCAAAAGGCGTCGTTTGGGGACCGATTAAGGATATGGTTCACATCTCGCATGGGCCGGTCGGCTGCGGCCAATATTCCTGGTCACAGCGCCGCAACTACTACGTCGGCCTGACAGGCGTCGACACTTTCGTGACAATGCAGTTCACCTCCGACTTCCAGGAGAAGGACATCGTTTTCGGTGGCGACAAAAAGCTGGAGAAGGTCATCGATGAGATCGAGGAACTGTTTCCGCTTAATAACGGCGTCACCTTGCAGTCCGAATGCCCAATTGGCCTGATTGGCGACGACATCGAGGCTGTATCGCGAAAGAAAGCAAAGGAGCACAAGAAAACCATTGTGCCGGTGCGCTGCGAGGGCTTCCGTGGTGTGTCGCAATCGCTCGGCCATCACATCGCCAACGACGCGATCCGCGATTGGGTCTTCGACAAGAAGAAGGTGGAATTCGAGTCCGGTCCCTTCGACGTTAATGTGATAGGTGACTACAACATCGGCGGCGATGCATGGGCCTCCCGCATTCTGCTCGAGGAGGTCGGGCTGCGTGTGGTCGGCAATTGGTCCGGGGATGCCACGCTCGCCGAAGTCGAGCGCGCACCGAAGGCCAAGCTCAACCTCATTCACTGCTATCGGTCGATGAATTACATCTCTCGGCACATGGAGGAAAAATACGGCATCCCCTGGATGGAGTATAATTTTTTTGGTCCGTCCCAGATCGAGGCCTCTTTGCGCAGCATAGCAAAGCATTTCGGACCGGAGATCGAGGATCGGACTGAGAAGGTCATCGCCAAGTACCAGCCGTTCGTCCAGGCTGTGACCGAGAAGTACCAGCCGCGCCTAGATGGCAAAAGGGTGATGCTTTACGTCGGCGGATTGCGCCCCCGTCACGTCATCACCGCCTATGAGGACCTCGGCATGGAGATCGTCGGCACGGGCTACGAATTCGGCCACGGCGACGACTATCAGCGCACCGGCCACTATGTCAAAAAGGGCACACTGATCTACGACGATGTGACCGGTTACGAACTGGAGAAGTTCATCGAGGGGATTCGTCCCGACCTCGTCGGCTCAGGCATCAAGGAGAAATACCCGGTACAGAAGATGGGCATTCCGTTCCGTCAGATGCATTCCTGGGATTATTCCGGCCCCTATCACGGCTATGACGGCTTCGCCATCTTCGCTCGCGACATGGATCTCGCAATCAACAATCCGGTCTGGGGCCTCTACGACGCGCCCTGGAAAAAAAAGGCGGCCTCTGCAACGGCAGTTGCAGCCGAATGAGAGCCCGGTTTCTCGCGGCAGGGGTCGCGGGAGACCTGAAAAATCTCGAAGGTTTCTGTGTCGCCGCAAGTCGCGGCCAGATTTAAAAAGGTAACCACTATGCCGCAATCGGCCGAAAAAGTTCTCGATCACGCTCCTCTGTTCTGCGAGCCGGAATACAGGAAAATGCTTGCCGAGAAGAAGCTGAATTTCGAATGTCCACACCCGGACGAGGTTGTTTCGGGTCAACGCGAGTTCACCAAGACCTGGGAATATCGCGAAAAAAATCTCGCCCGCGAAGCGCTTGTCGTGAACCCTGCCAAGGCCTGCCAGCCGCTCGGCGCGGTCTTCGCAGCGGCTGGATTTGAGCGGACGATGTCGTTTGTCCACGGCAGTCAGGGCTGCGTCGCCTACTACCGATCGCACCTGTCGCGTCATTTCAAGGAACCGTCATCTGCGGTCTCTTCTTCCATGACAGAAGACGCGGCTGTATTTGGCGGATTGAAGAATATGGTCGACGGTCTCGCCAATACCTATAAGCTCTACGACCCGAAGATGATCGCGGTCTCGACCACCTGTATGGCAGAGGTCATCGGTGATGACCTGCGCAGTTTTATTGAAAATGCAAAAAACGAGGGCTCCGTCCCGCGCGATTTCGACCTGCCCTTCGCCCACACGCCCGCCTTCGTCGGTAGCCATGTCGATGGCTATGACAGCATGGTAAAAGGCGTGCTCGAGAATTTCTGGAAGGGCGCGGCGCGCACGCAAGTCGCTGCTTGCATCAACATCATTCCGGGCTTCGACGGCTTCTGCGTTGGTAATAATCGCGAATTAAAGCGCCTGCTCGATATGATGCGGGTGACCTACGTGTTCATCCAGGACGCCTCCGACCAATTCGATACGCCTTCCGACGGTGAGTTCCGCATGTACGACGGAGGAACCAAGATCGAGGACGTGAAAGCGGCGCTGAACGCGGGGGCGACACTGTCGCTGCAGCACTACAATACGCGCAAGACGCTGGAATATTGCAATGAGATCGGACAAGCGACGGCTTCCTTTCACTATCCGCTCGGCGTCACGGCGACCGACGAATTGCTGATGAAGATATCGGAGATTTCTAGGAGGGAAATTCCTGAGGCAATCCGCCTGGAGCGCGGACGACTGGTCGATGCGATGGCGGACAGCCAGTCCTGGCTACATGGCAAAAAATACGCGATCTACGGCGATCCGGACTTCGTTTACGCCATGGCGCGGTTCATCATGGAGACCGGTGGCGAGCCAACACACTGCCTCGCCACAAACGGCACCTCTGCCTGGGAGGCCGAGATGAAGGAACTGTTCGCATCCTCGCCCTTCGGCAAGGATGCACAGGTGTGGGCGGGCAAAGATCTCTGGGCAATGCGCTCACTGCTTTTCACCGAGCCGGTGGATCTGCTGATCGGCAATTCCTATGGCAAGTATCTTGAGCGCGACACTGGCACGCCACTGGTTCGGCTGACGTTTCCGATCTTCGACCGGCATCACCACCACCGCTTTCCCATCATGGGCTACCAAGGCGGATTACGTCTATTAACGACCATCCTCGACAAGATCTTCGACAAGCTCGATGGCGAGACGATGCAGCCGGGTGTGACGGATTATTCGTACGACCTCACTCGCTAAGAGCGGCGGCCGGCTTAGGTCGGCCATCTCCCAACCGAACTTGAAGGCCAATGCATGTCCTCGCTCACCGTCAAAATCCAAGATGTCTTCGACGAGCCTGCCTGCGAGGGAAATCGCAACAAGAGCCCCAAGACGCGCAAAAAGGGTTGCTCGAAGCCGTTGACTCCTGGAGCGACAGCTGGCGGTTGTGCTTTCGACGGCGCCAAGGTTGTGCTGCAGCCGATCACTGACGTCGCGCATCTGATACACGCGCCGCTCGCCTGCGAAGGCAATTCCTGGGACAATCGCGGGGCTGCATCGTCTGGTCCCACGCTGTGGCGCACCAGTTTCACCACCGATCTTACCGAACTCGATATAGTGATGGGCCACAGCGAGCGGAAGCTCTTCAAAGCGATCCGCGAGATCAAGGAAGGCTATACGCCGGCTGCAATCTTCGTCTATGCAACCTGCGTTACGGCGATGATCGGTGACGACATCGAAGCGGTTTGTAAGCGCGCGGCGGAAAAGTTCGCCATACCGGTGGTGCCGGTAAATGCGCCGGGGTTCGCGGGTTCGAAGAACCTCGGTAACAAACTCGCCGGGGAGGCGTTACTTGACTATGTCATAGGTACGGTAGAGCCGGATGACCCGGGGCCTCACGACATCAATATCATTGGCGAATTCAACCTCTCCGGCGAATTCTGGCTGGTAAAGCCCCTCTTGGACAGGCTTGGCATCCGTGTCCGCGCCTGCATTCCAGGCGACGCGCGCTATCTGCAGGTTGCTTCCGCGCACCGCGCACGTGCAGCTATGATGGTGTGCTCGACCGCTCTGATCAATCTCGCTCGCAAGATGGAGGAGCGCTGGGACATCCCGTTCTTCGAGGGCTCCTTCTACGGCATCTCCGCCACCTCTGAAGCGCTCCGGCGGATCGCTGAATTGCTCGTAATGAAAGGCGCCGATGCCGAGCTCCTCAATCGCACGGAAGCGATCGTCGTGGAAGAAGAGGAAAGAGCGTGGAAGAGGCTGGAAGTCTACCGGCCCCGGCTCGAAGGCAAGCGCGTGCTTCTCAACACTGGGGGCGTGAAATCCTGGTCGGTCGTCCAATCGTTAATGGAAATCGGCATGGAGGTCGTCGGCACATCCGTCAAGAAATCGACGGCCGATGACAAGGAGCGAATCAAGAAGATTCTAAAGGACGAGAACCACCTGTACGAGTCGATTGCACCGCGCGAGCTTTACTCGATGTTGTCCGAGCAAAAGGCTGACATCATGCTGTCGGGCGGTCGCACGCAGTTTATCGCGCTGAAGGCGAAGATGCCTTGGCTCGACATCAATCAGGAGCGACATCACGCTTACGCCGGTTACGACGGCATGGTGCAGCTCGCACGCCAGATCGACCTCGCAATCCACAATCCGATCTGGGCGCAGGTGCGCGAGCCGGCACCGTGGGAGCAGGCCATGATCACGGAGGAGAAGTTGGAAAAAAGAACAGCAAGTGCATCAAATTTTGCCGGCGAAACCGCCGGTGATGACTGTTGAGGTAATATTTATGGTCCGCATCCTTCCCCAAACTAAATCGGCGGCGATTAATCCTCTGAAATCGTCTCAGCCGCTGGGCGCTGCCTTCGCCTTTCTTGGCATCAACGGCGCAATGCCCGTGTTCCACGGCAGCCAGGGGTGCACCAGCTTTGCCCTCGTGCTGCTCGTTAGACATTTTAAGGAACCGATCCCGTTGCAGACGACGGCGATGGATGAAATTGCAATTGTCGTCGGGTGCGCAGATCACCTCGAAGAGGCCATCCTTAATCTCAAAGCCCGCGCAAAGCCCCGGCTGATCGGGATTTGCACGACGGCACTGGTCGAGACACGCGACGAAGATATCGCTGGGGACCTAGCCACCATCAAACGCAAGCGGGCGACAGAACTCACGGGTACTGAAGTGGTGCTCGCCAGGACGCCGGACTTCGACGGTGCGATAGAAGAGGGGTGGTCCAAAGCCGTTACCGCTATGATCGAGGGAATCACTCGGTCTCGGACGCAGTATCGCGATCCGAGGAAGGTCGCGATACTGCCCGGCTCGAACATAACAGTTGCCGACATAGAGTATCTGCGCGAGACGGCCCAGAGCTTCGGGCTCAAACCGGTAATCCTGCCCGATGTGTCTGGCGCTCTTGATGGCACCGTCCCCGACCACTGGATTCCGACAACGTATGGTGGCACGAAAGTGGAGGACATTCGCGATCTCGGTGGGGCGATGCAGTGCATTGCCATCGGCGAGCAGATGCGGCGACCAGCCGAAGCGTTGCAGCGGCTAACCGGCGTCCCGTACGTGATGTTCGAGTCTCTCACAGGCCTAAAGAACGCGGACCGGTTTATTTGGCTGCTTACAGCCATGTCGCGTGAACAAGCGCCGGCCAGTGTCCGTCGCAGCCGTATGCATTTGCAGGACGCCATGCTCGATGGACATTTCCATCTGGCTGGCAAGAAGATCGCAATCGCCTCCGAGCCGGATCAACTTTATCAGTTTGCAGGTTTTTTCACCGGCTTGGGTGCGGAAATTACAGCCGCCGTTACCACGACCGGGACTTCAAAAATACTGCAAGTAGTGCCAGCGGAAACTGTCCAGGTCGGCGATCTCAGTGACCTGGAACGCCTCGCCCCGGGGGCAGATCTTCTCGTCACTCACTCACACGGCCGGCAAGCTGCAAAGCGTCTCGACATTCCGCTGATGCGTATTGGCTTTCCGATCTTCGACCGCCTAGGCAGTCAGCACAAGCTTACAATCCTTTATCAGGGGACGCGCGACATGATCTATGAGGTTGCCAACATTTTTCAGGCTAACCAACACCCGCCGACATCAGGCGCACCTAATCCAATCTGTAGCCGGGAATTGCAAAATGACCTCAACTCGTCGTCTCTCGCTCGTCAATGACGAGTTCCAGGAACAGCGGCCCGAAAGGCAGGTCGGCACATTACGAGTAGCAATCGCCACTCAAGACATGAGAGGACTGAACGCGCATTTCGGGTCGGCTAAACGATTTGCCATCTATGACGTGACGCCCGACGCGTGGAGTCTCGTGGAAGCCGTAGTGTTCGATGACGTTTCCGATGAGAGCGGAACGCATCGAGCCGAAGGTGATGACCGCATCGCTCCGAAAGTGGCAGCGTTAAAGGGCTGCCAGCTCTTATTCTGCCTGGCTATCGGCGGCCCTTCGGCAGCCAAGGTTATTGCGGCAAAGATCCATCCAATCAAGGTGCCGGAGCCTGAATCCATCGACGCTGTGCTGGCGCGCATTCAAACAATGCTCAGGAACGCTCCTCCACCTTGGCTTCGCAAGGTGTTAGCGGAAGCCGGCGCCGTCGGACGGAAAGCCAGCTTCGAAGACGAGGACTGAAATGATGACAACGTTATCTGATCCTGCGGTTACTCCTACCGTCAATGACGACAAGATCTTCCGCGCCCCGTTTATTAGATGCCTCGTGCGGCTGATCCGAGCTGAAGATTCCTATGGACTATGGAGTGGCAAGTGCGACGCCGAACTGCTGGCCAACTTCACCGTGACATATGAACAGCGCCGAGCGATCCCGATCATCGGAGATCCCGATCCGCTGGTCCTGTGGAGGCTTAATACCTTTTACGCCGCCGTCAGCCTCGCGGTCGAGGAGCGCTCAGACTTATTCGTGTCGCGGACGATGGAGATCAACCAGGAGGGCTTCGGGCGAGTGCTGCTAACGACCAGGCGGTTGGTCCTACTATCGACGACCCTACGCAACGTTCACCGGTTCGGCTTCAATACGCTTCGTAAATGCGCCAAGACCGGTACGAAGCTAGTCAGCGACGCGGTCGCAGTCGTGGAAGCTTATCCGGACGTGGCGCGGGCTTGATGGAAACGGTGTTCGAGAAAGAGGCCATGTCAGAACTTCAAGAATTGAAGAAAAGGGTGCGGAAGCTGCAGTCGCGTGCTGGGAATGCGAAGATGGAATTGCACGATCTCGCCGAAGACCTTCCAGTCAATTGGTCCGAAATCATGGCAGTCGCGAAGAAAACTTTTCAGGCCTTTGTTGAGTTGGACGCTGCAAAAAGAGAACTCGCTGCATTGGAGAATCCAACATGACAAGCTCATGCGTGACCCGCGACGGGTCCGGATGGATGCCGGAGTATCTAACTTCCATCGATCAACTGATGTGCATTGGCTGCGGCCGCTGCTTCAAGGTCTGCTCACGGGAGGTCATGCATCCTCACGGTATCGACGATGCAGGTGAAATTCTCGGTGTCTGCAATGGCGAGGAAGACGACTTCGATGGCGAGCTCAATCGAGTGATCATGGTCGTGGATTTTCCCGGCCGCTGTATCGGATGCGGGGCCTGCGCCCGCGTCTGTCCAAAAAACTGCCAAACTCACATCGCGAGCGGCACGATTGCCGAATGAGCGAAGAAGGAGAATGTAATGCGCTTCGGAGTCTTTCACCGCATCCTATGGCTGCTCATGTGCACTAACGCTCTCGTGGTCTATTGCGTCTCCCAATCGGTGCGCAGAACGATTGGCACGACACTGGCTGTCTCGTTTCTTCTTCAGCTAGCCTATTTCGGAAGTCTGCTTTTCCTGGTTTGGCGGGCTGGCTGTGATCGCAGGACCGTGCAAAGGCCTGAGCGTTAAGCTTCTTGCGTCGAAGGCGGTACCCCAACATCGCGGGGCGGCATCAATCATTTGAACTGGCATGCCGCTTCCCACGGCGGAAGTACAATCGCAACTTCATTATGTCGACACCAAGAGCGACGGTTCTGCGAGCAGGTGAGCCTGGCCATTCCCGGGATTATGATGGGATATTGACTTGCAGGGCCTGGGAACGGCCCGCAGCACTAGCGCTGGACCGTAGGCCGCATCCATCGAAAAGAACGCCTGTTTCGAGGTCGCGGACTGAACGATGACAAATTTTTAATCCCGCAGCTACCCCTGCGGTCGAGGTTTAGGAGAAAGTTGCGGCGAACGCGTCAAATTGCACTCCTCGTTGCCAATCCGCACGCACTCGCTCGCCGTTGGCGAACAGAGTTCCGCTGGCAAGCGGGACTTAAGGGCAGGCAAACCCGTCCACAATCTTGTCGGAAGTTGGACAATGTCGAACATGCGACATGGTGCTCTTAAAGTCATGTTATTGAATATAAAGCAGTTTTCGCTTGGCGCAGTATATGCAACGTCCTCCGCAAAGCCTTATGGATTGAGAGAATTTTGTCGCAAGGCCAAACATAAGAGGAGGTCAGAAGATGTACGGTTCCGCAAGACTCATCTTGAGCGTCGCAATCGAGTGAGTGGCGCGTCTACGATCCATTCAACGGCGTACTCAATTGTAGGGCATTCTGTTCATCCGAGCGCCCGGCCGTGCTGCCCTTCGGCCTGCTTTGGCGTGGCCTCGAGCAAGCGTTGGAACGCCAGGCCACCACTGGAAATCTTCTTCGATAATGCAGTTTGGAAACGCACTCCTATGGACAGCTTACAGCCCGCGTCTACAAAAGTATTTGAATCAGTAGTTTCCCGCTTTGCCCAGTCGGCAAAAGAATATCCTGACCGTCCCGCCGTGTATTCGGGCGAAGATTACCTGACGTATGGCGAACTGGACGATCTCACCGGTCGACTCGCCGCCGCTATTGGCGCTCATGGCTGCACCCCGGGCCTGGCAGTTGCGGTGTTGATGCCGCGTGGCCCAGTGCTGCTTGCTTGTATGCTAGCGATATTTCGGCTGCGCGCCGTTTACGTGCCCCTGGATACGGCGTACCCGACAGATCGGTTGCAGCGCATGGTTGAACGTAGCGAATGCGCCATTCTGGTGACTGCTCCAGACGATTTGGAGCTTGCACAGGCAATTGCGGGAGCCGCTTCGGTCGTCAATGCCGGCCTAGCCACGTCAATGCCCGCCGCGCCCACAGCATCCTTGGATGTGCAGCCGGGTGATGCTGCCTATATCATTTTCACGTCCGGAACCACCGGCGGACCGAAGGGAGCGGTGCTCACACATGCCGCGTTGGCCAACCACCTCAATGCCAAAATAGCGGATCTCAACCTTTGTGCCACCGACCGTGTTGCTCAAACCGCTTCCCACTGCTTCGACATATCACTCTGGCAATTCCTGGCAGCTCTGCTGGTCGGTGGAGGCGTCGACATTTTACCATCGGCTGTCATTGCGGACCCTCTCCAGTTGTCGAAAACTCTGCACCATCGAAAGATTGCGGTAATTCAGTTCGTGCCATCACTCTTGCGTGCCTACCTCGTCGCCACAGAAGGCGAGAGCACACCTCAGTTTGAGAACCTGCGCTGCATCTCAACTGTTGGCGAACCGCTGCCACCCGATCTATGTCGCAAATGGCTAACGCACTATCCGAAAGTTCCCATCCTCAATCATTATGGCCCAACGGAGTGCGGCGACGGCGTCACGCACTACTTGGTAACACAGCCGCCAGCCGCTGATGAAACCTACGTACCGATCGGGCGACCTATTCCCGGGCTTCGTGTTTACCTTGTAACGCCGGACAGTGATCCTGTGAAACTTGCATCGAGAGGAGAAATTGGGGAGCTATGCGTAAGCGGTGCTGGCGTTGCTCAGGGTTACATCAATGACCCAGAGCGTACTGCGGCGGTTTTCGTCACGAATCCCTTCGACGACACGCCGAGCCACAGCCGTTTGTATCGGACCGGTGATCTGGCTCGCATGCGGCCCGAGGGTTTGCTTGAGTGCCTTGGCCGAGCGGATCGCCAGGTCAAGGTACGGGGCTACCGTGTAGAATTGGCAGAAATTGAAACTGTTCTCAACAGCCACCATGGCGTGACGGGAAGCGCTTTAGGTCTGCATCGAAGCCAACATCGACGGACCAAGCTCACCGCCCGTGAAAAGCTTGGGTGGGAAAGTTGCGATGAAAGTGCGTCAGCGTTCGATGCAGATCTTGTGCCGCCCCGCCTTATTGCCTTCGTCGTTTTGCGCGATCACTGCACTTTGAGACATCTGCAAGAGCATCTGGGCCGATACTTGGCGCCGTACATGATCCCGGATCAAATTTTTGAAGTGCCCACGCTCCCGCTCAACTCTAACGGTAAGCTCGACTACGGCCGCCTGCCGATTCCAGATGGAATGCGCCCGCTGTCCGATGTTGCCTTCGTATCGCCACGATCAGAGATCGAACGACGGCTTGCGAATCTTTGGGAGCAGATCCTGTGTGTGGCTCCTGTCGGCCTCGACGACGCCTTCATCGATTTGGGCGGCGATTCGTTGAGAATGATGTTGCTCGCCAATCGGGTTCACCATCTTTTTGGTCGCCAGATACAACCGGGCCAACTTCATTGTGCAACGGTCCGGGAGTTGGCGCGGAAGATCGAGGAGAGCGACGAGACGCAGTTGCCTCCCATTGTCCGAATTCCTGCGGCGGCGACGAAAGTGGTGCCGCCTACAGCTCTTCAAACTCACCTATGGTTCCTCTGGAAGCTCGACCCACAGGCACGAAATTACACCCTTCGGACGGTCGTGAATCTTCAGGGTCCCCTAGACCGTAATGCATTCGAGGCGGCCTGGGCTGGTTTGCTCGACCGTTTTGATACGCTGCGAGTGAGATTCCTGGAGAAAGATGGCGAGCCCCTGATGACCTTCGACGCGCCGTTAGCTCGGCTAGAATACCAAGATCTCTCGCCGTTCCCTTCAACGGCTCAAGCCGAGCATGTCGCGGCAATTCAGGGGCAACACAGCGCGCAACCGTTCGATTTGTCGACTGGTCCACTCCTCAGGACCACCCTCGTTCGTAGGAGCGAGGATCGGCACGAGCTCTACCTAACTACCCATGAGATCATCATGGACGCGTGGTCCCTTTCGGTGTTGGCGCGCGATCTGCGACTCCTCTACGAGGGTCATACGGTGGGCCGCGCTGCAGCTTTGCCAGCGAGGCCCGAAATTGGCCTCGGCGATTACGCTCTGTGGGAAGCAAGAAATCTCACCCCTGAACGCTACAATGTTCAGCGGGCATACTGGCAGCAGATGTTAAGCGGAGAATTGCCGCTCCTCCAGCTGCCGAGCGATCACGACCGCCCCCGACACCTCACATATGCCAGCCAGGCCCAAGGGCTGGGATTGGATGCAGGGCTGACGGCCGCGCTTCGTCGGGTGGCGGCCGACAACCGGTCAACACTATTCGCGACGCTTCTGGCAGGGTTTGCGATCGTGCTGGGGCAACATGCCGGACAGGACGAGGTCGTAGTGGGCGCGCGCCACGTAATTAGGCAGCGCCCCGGCACTGAGCAGCTCCTTGGCTTCTTCCTCAACATGCTGCCGCTGCGGCTGAGAGTCGCCGAGGCGGAAACCTTCGCAGGGTTGGTAAAGGTCGTACAGGAAACCGTATCGGGCGCCATTTCACATGCCGACTATCCGTTCAGTCAAATGCTGGAGAGCCTTGACATTGCACGACGCAGCAACATTTCGCCGGTTTTTCAGGTCATGTTCAACATGTACTCGGAACAACCGGAGGAAGTGCACGTAGACGGCGGACTGACCATCACGGTTCGTGAACTGGAGCTGGGCTACGCGAAGTACGATCTGACACTCTACGCGCAGGAGGAAGGGGACGGCATCTATCTTCAACTCACATATTGCAAGGAGATCTTCGAGGCACCTCAAGCCGAGCGAATCCTCCGCAATTTGGAACACACGTTGAAGCAATGTGTCGCAGCGCCCGATGCACCGCTCCGTTCTCTCGACTTATTAAGCGAGAATGAACTGCGATTTCTTGGGTCTTTCAACGACACCAGCCGCGATTTTGGTTGCAAGGCAACCTTACGTGAGCTGTTCGAGGCCCAGGTGCAACGTACACCAGAACACATTGCCTTTTTCTGGGACGAAGGCCGAATTTCCTACGCTGAACTGAACGACCGTGTCGATCGTGTCGCCAACGGGTTAGCTGGCCTGGGTGCTCACGAAGGTGATCGAATAGCGATCGCGACAGATCGAGGGATTGCAACGCTGGTGGCGATCCTTGCTTGTGTGAAGATACACGCCGCATATGTCTGCTTAGGGCCCGACTTGCCGCAAGCTCGTGCCGTTCGCATCTTACGGGCAACATCACCGAAGGTCATGCTGACTGATAACGAAGTTTATGCTTCCTGGGCATGCTACGAAGGCTTGCCATGCCAGGTGGTTTCATTTGACTCCCTCTCGGGAACCGCTGTGATAGGCGAGTTGCCCCTTCCGGTCTTGCCTCATGATATCCTGCACATCGTCTTCACGTCAGGAACGACCGGGGAACCGAGAGGGGTGCGCGTCCCGACGTCGGCTTGCCTGAACCGTTTGCACTGGATGTGGTCAGAATTGCCGTTCGCTGCCGGTGACGTTGCAGTGGTCCAGAAGTCCGCAACGCTTGTCGCAAGCACCTGGGAAATTTTTGGTCCGTTGCTGCAGGGGGTTCCAGCTTATTTGCTGTCACGAGAGGAGCTTGTCGTCCCAGAACGGCTGTTGTCCGTCCTTGAAAACCACAAGATCAGTCACCTCCTCGCCGCCCCACCCATTCTAGATGGATTGATCATGGCGCGCGCGACCGGCGGACCGTCGGCAAGCGCGCTTCGGCTGGTCGTTAGCAGCACGCAGGCACTGCCGCCCGACCTCGCCAAGCGCTGGACGCTCGCGTTTCCAGCCACAACCCTTTTCAATTTCTATGGATCGACCGAGTGCAGCTCCAATGCCGCCTGGTACCAAGTGGATCAGTCATTTCCCCTTGATGCACGTAGCGTTCCTATAGGTCGGCCGCTTGCAAATGTGCAATTGAGCGTGCGAGGCAGGAAGCTGCAACTTATGCCGCGTGGCGCCTTGGGTGAGTTGTGCGTTACGGGCGCGTGCCTGAGTCTTGGATACCTCGATAACATTGAGCAATCGACAGCTCTGTTCGATATGACGAAAGGTGGCCAGTTGCTCTACCGGACCGGTGATCTTGCCAGATTCCGGGAGGATGGGACGCTAGAGCTTCATGGTCGCGCCGATGACCAAGTCAAGATGAATGGTTACCGTGTCGAACTCGACGACGTCGCGCATGCGCTCCGCACGCACCCCGCCGTAAGTGATGCCGGGGTCGCGTTGCATGCCGTGCCGGATCGGGGTGGTGTCCTCGTGGGCTATGTGGTCGGCACTGCCGATTTCCCCGGCGAATCCGACCTTCTGGCATTCATTCGGGAAATACTTCCAACATACATGGTGCCAGCACGCATTATGCGCATTGATGAACTACCTCGCAATCCAGGTGGCAAACTCGACCGTCGCGCCTTACCATTGCCAACTGCGATGTCCTCCGGCAAAGGCAAAGGAAGGAGGCCGCGGACGGCAACCGAGGCAGCCCTCGCGGAGATTTGGGAGCGTCTGCTGGGTTGCGATGTGGTTTCAGCCGAGGACGAGTTCTTCGCTCTTGGGGGAACTTCGATCCTAAGTGTGCGATGCGTATCTGACGCCAGCCTTCGCGGCTTGCGCTTCACCGTCGGCGAACTCTACAATCACCCCCGACTAGCCGATCTGGCGAGTCTCATTGACGCACACGATGATGCTCTGCCCAATGAGACTACATTGGATCGCGTCAAATCTGAGAACGTGGCCCCCCCATTTTCGCCCACCATGCGTTTCTTCAGCCAGCAGATGGGCTACGGTGAGCACTTCAATTTGTACGGCCTGTGGAAGTTCAACGCAGGAGAGCTTGATGGAACGCTCTTATCGCAAGCCGTTGTCCGGCTGGGTGATGAGCATCCGATACTTCGAACCCGCCTCGTTCGCTCAGACGGCATGCCGGTGCGCACGCTCCCGGCCGACGACCCGCTATCGTTAGAGCGGATCACACTCCCCGCTGATTTGCCGGAAACGTGGGAGCGGATCGTGTCAGAAAAAACAGAAGATGCGCAGTATGCTTTCAAATTCGACGGTCGCACCCCCCTCCTCAAGGTGTTGCTATTCGAGGGCGGACAACCGCAGACACAGCGGGGTTGGCTATTCATTGTCGTACATCACTTCCTTACAGACGCTTTCGGTTTTCGCCTGTTAATTGGAGAATTGGAACGACTCTATAGAACTGCGGCGGCTGGCCTAGAGGTCAGGCCAACAGCCCTCACGGGACACGCGGGCATAGCCAAATGGCTTAACCTACTTCGCAATCATACGATAGATCGCGCCGAGGAAGAGCTCGAGTACTGGGAAACCAGACCGTGGGCAGCATTAATGCCCCCCGGTTCGCCACTGGCTCTAGCGGCGGCGCGATCTGGAGGAGATCCAACGCCATCCGATCCTGTCGGCGCGCGTCGTATGCAGGCGTTGTTGCGGGCCGGCGAAGTGGACAACGATGAGTTCTTGTGGTTGTGTGAATCCCAGGCGACGCGTTTTCTCAGCATCCCTCAAGTAGAAACGGCTGCACTGTTGGGATTTTCCGATCGTGCTGGGATAGATGGGCTGGATCTTATTCTTTTGGCCTTTTTACGGACATTGGGTGGCGATCGGCCAGTGCTTGGACTTTACGTGGACAACATTGCGGCCCTGCGCACCCCTGTCTTGGGCGATGTCGATCTATCAAACAACCTTGGTATCTGCTGTGAACTCTTGCCGATGCCACTGGTGATCGATGGCACTGAACCAGCGATGGCGCAATTGCGCTCCGTTGCCGCCCAACGACGTGGGATACCCGCCCTTGGCCTCGGCCTGCGTGCTCTCCAAGCGTTTCATCCTGACGAGAGAGTGGTGGAACGCGCGGCGCGATTGCCAACTCCGCGTGTTCTGATCAATTTCCGTGCTCCTCTAGCGGCCATCCGTGGTCGCCATTTTTTGGGGCAACAAGAGGCGCCGTTATGGTGTGGCGAATACGTGAGTTTTAATCAACACCATTGGCTTGATTACTCAATCGACGAAATGAATAGCTGCCTGCGCATAATGCAACAGCATAACTATTCCCGCATTGATGGATCATTGGCCACGTCAATTGCGACTAATTTGCAGAATAACCTGACGGAAGTCATTCGAGAGATTTGCAATATACAAACGTGATTTATTGGACCCTAGTATTGGATCAAGCAGGAGCTAAGATGAAATCGGTCCGGTTAGAACGCATCGAGAAGGATGCCATGGTGCCACTTGTTCTTAGACTTGCCGGGCCAACCATTGTGGGGCTTTGCGTCTGTGCGGCCTACCAGCTTCTGAATGCTTTCTTCGTTCGACGTCTTGGGGCACAGGCGGTAGCTGCGCTTGCGATTACATACCCAATCACCATGATCCTGACGCTTGTCGGGCAAGCGGTGGGGACTGGGGCAGCATCAACCGTGGCGCGCAGCCTCGGTCGGCCCGACTATTCATCGGCGGGAGCATTTGCATTGACAGCAATTGTCTTGGGCGTGGGCATTGCCATATTGGCTTCTGGTAGTATCGCAACCAGCATCAGCGTCCTCCTGACATGGTTTGGCGCTAGCAACAACACGCTGCCCTACGCGATCGAATACCTGATCCCGCTCCTGGTTGCTCAGGTGCTGCTTGTATTCAACATGATCTGCGGCTTTATCGTGAGGGCCGAGGGGAACACGTTGTTCAGCATGGTCACGCAGATGGTTGCATTTGCCCTCAACGCATTGCTCGATCCCGCGCTGATCTTCGGATTGGATCTGGGGATCGAAGGAGCTGGTCTCGCAACACTAATTGCGCAGACAGCCGCGGCCGCCCTTTACGTGTGGCATTTCGCGACCGCGCGTGGCGTGGTGACGCTAGGCGGACATTCAAAAACCGGTTCATTGGAGCGTGCAGGTGTCATTCTGACGATAGGAAGTCCGGCGGTGCTCGCGAGTGTGACTAGCATCGCTGCCATATGGCTACTCAATTCAATCGCTAGCACATTTGGCGACGATATTTTGGCCGGGGTGGGTGTTGCAACGCGGCTGCTTCTCATAGTGGCTCTACCAATCAGTGGTCTATGCATCGGTGCCCAAGCTGCGATTGGCTACAACATTGGTGCGGGGAGGGGCGACAGAGTGAGGCAGGCATTGACCGCAATTTTATCGCTCTGCTTGGTGTTCTCATCGATGTGTGCCCTGATAGGCATCGCCCAATCGCATGCTTTGGCGGCCTGGTTTGTTAGCGAGTCCTCAGCTATTGCGGTTGCGGAACGCGCAATTGCTGCATTCCTCACCGCCTTTGTTTGCTTTCCCCCAATGGCAGTCACTATTGCGCTGCTTCAGGCCAAGGGCGAAGGGACACGGGCATCGCTGCTCGCAATTACGCGCCATGGCCTATTCCTGATACCACTTCTGCTCGTGTTGCCGCATTGGCTGGGCGTCAACGGTCTCATCATTAGTACCGTTCTCAGTGAGGCTGCTGCTTGTCTGATCGCCATGATCGTCCTCTATCGAGAGTGGCGGCGCTTGAGCAGAGATGAACGGTCGCTTCGCGTTTAAGGGGGCAATGCTACTTGTCGGGGACAAAGTTGAATCATCACAACGGAAACAGAAGGGTCTCAAATGAATTGGTGAAGATTTGGCAGATTGATCTGAACGTGGCGCCCGACCAGTGGCGGGACTGCCTTGCCTGGCTGAATCACGAAGAGCAGGAAAAATACCATGGTTTGAAGAATCGACACGACGCGCGAAGATTTGCAGCGGCGCACGTGGCCCTACGCCGGATCTTGGCAGGTTGGTTGATGATTGAGCCCTGGGATGTGAAATTTGCGTACAGCCAATGGCGTCGCCCATACGTTCTCGGCGGGCCGTTCTTTTCGATGAGCCGGAGCGGCGATCTGTCACTTGTCGCTGTCTCTCACCACCCTTTGCTCGGCATCGACGTCGAACGCCTCGACCAAGTCGTTGAATGGAGCTGGCTTGAGACCATTTGGTCGCCAGCGGAATGGCGACGGCTTCGCACGATGAAGAATGCTCCTGAACTACTATTGCGCCTTTGGGTTCGTAAAGAAGCCGCAGTAAAAGCTCTGGGACTTGGTCTTACCCACCCCCTGTCGCAGGTCGTGGTTCCACTCTCTGAACGGACTGGCCCCAATGGTGCGCGTCTGTGGGTTCGAAACAATCAGGCAAGCCACTGCTGGCGCCTGTACGACTTACCAACAAAGGGTGGTTTCATCGGATCGATCGTAACGGCGCGGCCTGTCGCTCCTGAGAATTTGGCAGTGCATGCGTTCCCGCCTTAGGTTACTGGAGCGGAAAAATTGCCGAAAGCACAGGCGATCGTGTCTCGGCTCTCCGATGCGCACCAAGGCCTCAAGGCCGCCGTCACCAAAGTTCTTAGCGCTATCTGGCAAAGATGCCGGGCAGACACGCTCGCGCGGCAGATCTTCCGGCAGAGGTCTGCGGCCGCGCTTCGTTCCTGCTGTGCCCTCGACCGCTGGCAGACCTGTATCCGGAAGAGCAACGAGGTCGCTCTCTTCGCTGTCGGCATCATCATCGTCTGTAGCCTCTTCGGCTTCGTTGAAGATGCGATAAAATTGCTTTTCGCTACGCGGAGCAAAGATGGAGCCTTGCGAGTGCCAGCTCTTCTTCCAGCTTGACGGCCCGTCGCGAGAGCGCTTCTTTCTCGGCTTTAAGCGCGGCGATTTCGGCAGCATTTGCCGCCAACTGCGCCATCAGCGCTGCAACATCAGGTTCGCCGGTTCCGTACCATCAGATCCTTGAATCTGAACCGCCTCTTTGCGTCAACAGCTCAATTCGCCACCTTCAGCCGGCGATCTGATATTGCGGCACCGGATGGCTGGTCATCGCGTCGATATCGATGCCGTTGAGAATCCAATGAAGCTGTTCTGTTGTCAGCACAACGACCGGCACTTCACGCCGGGGCCATCGGAACTTGTCCACAAACCCGGGCCGGTCGAAGAGCAAGAGCTTCATACGATCATGACGGCGATTGCAAAAGGCAAAGACCGCAGGTGCAAACGGATCCAGCGCCATCGTCTCCTGGACCTGGACAGCAAGGCTGTTGATGCCCGCCCTAAAGTCGATCGGCTCTCGGTGCAGGTAGACCTTCAGATCAGCGCCCAGTTTGAACATGACCCAACGCTCCTATGATCGCCGCCAGTCCATCGACATCGCTGCATTCCACCGTCAGGCTCACCCCGTTCGGCAGTAATGCGCTCACCTTGGCCGCATGAGACCGCCTGTCGATCCGCTCTGGCTTCGTCAGCGGATCGCCGTCAGAAGTGAAGTGCATATCCAAGCCACCCTGCTGCACTGGCAGGTTACCACCCGGAGCGAGCTGAACCGGAACGAAAGCCGAAGCCGCAGGCACCGGACGGACCTGCTTGGCCTTTTTTATCCATTTTCGAACGAGATTGGCATTGACGCCGTGTTCCAGCGCCAGCCTTGAGACCGAAACGCCAGGCTCTAAGCACGCCGCTACATGCCCGTTCCCTCGAGGAAGGATCATATCGACGTCGGCCGTCGCGTCAATCTGAAGTCTTTGAGCATCATCTTACATGATTTGGTGTCCAGCTATTTTGGTGGACACTTCATGCCTGAGAGCACTGCGCTTCAGAAGGTGCGTAGAAAATC
>NZ_CBYB010000053.1 GCF_000577275.2 Rhizobium favelukesii | reverse complement strand
GGTGCCGTCACCGGCAACGTCGCTAGTCTTCGACGCGACTTCGCGGACCATCTGGGCGCCCATGTTTTCGAACTTGTCTTCCAGTTCGATTTCCTTGGCGACCGAAACGCCGTCCTTGGTGATGCGCGGAGCGCCGAAGGACTTGTCGAGGATGACGTTACGACCCTTCGGGCCGAGCGTTACCTTCACTGCGTCAGCGAGAATGTCGACGCCCTTGAGCATCTTTTCGCGCGCGGTGCGGCCAAACTTGAGTTCTTTAGCTGCCATGATTGAAACTCCTGAATTCGAGTTGTCCGGGCTTTAGGGCCCGTGGCTAAAATCGGAAAGGGAACCGGCTGGATCAGCCGATGATGCCCATGATGTCGGCTTCCTTCATGATCAGAAGGTCTTCGCCGTTGATCTTGACTTCAGTGCCGGACCACTTGCCGAACAGGACGCGGTCGCCAGCCTTGACGTCGAGAGCGACGACCTTGCCGGACTCGTCACGAGCGCCGGAACCGACGGCGACGATTTCGCCTTCCTGCGGCTTTTCCTTGGCGGTGTCGGGAATGATGATGCCGCCCTTGGTCTTTTCGTCAGACTCGACGCGGCGGACGGCAATGCGGTCATGCAGTGGTCGGAAATTGATGTTTGCCATTTCTTGTCCCTCGATCAAATGTCATTGCGGATCTAAGCGATCCGATGGCTGACTGTTAGCACCATGTTCTGCCGCCGAACGGACGGACTCTCGATGCGAACCTTCATCCTTTCCGTTCATCTATCGGCGGTCCGACGATCATCACGGCAGGATCGGCAGAGAGAAGGTAGCTGGCGGCCGACCTGACGTCCTCCACGGTTACCACTTGGATGAGCTGTTTCCGCCGCTCGATATAGTCGATGCCCATACCATCCAACTGGTTTGCGACCAGAGTATCGGCGATCGCGCTGGATGAGTTCAGAGCATTGATAGCATACCCGCCGATGATATTTTTCTTCGCCGCTTCGAGCTCCTCTTCGCTAACGCCTTCCTCGGCTATCCGCCTCACCTCCGTGCGAATGAGGGAAAGCGCCTCTGCTGCGCGGTTAGGCCGGGTTGACGTTTCAATGATGAGTGCCGAGGCGTGTTCATTGTTCACGAGGCTAGATTCGATGCCGTAAGCAAGTCCTCGCTTTTCGCGCACCTCGTTCCAGAGCCTCGACGTAAACGAACCTCCACCAAGGATGTGGTTCATCAAAAAGGCTGCGAAGAACTGCGGGTCTTTGCGGTTGATCCCGGGATAAGCCAAGTGCATCCGATCCTGAGGTAAGGCATAGGGAATCCGAATTTCCTGCCCTAGCTTCGGCGCCGCGTCCGCGACTTCCATCAGAAGAGCGTCGGAAGGCAAAGAGCCGAATGTTTGATCCAGGTCGCGCTTGAGCGCTTCGGCGTCGATCGCTCCCGCCACGGCGATCGTAAGGTTGCCACGCGCAAAAAGATGAGTATGAAGCGCCTTTAGATCGGAGGCCGTGACAGCCGCAAGCGACTGCTCAGTACCTTCTTCCCGCCGGGAATACGGATGATCGCCATAAATCGCCTTCCTCCATGCAATCGTTGCGGCGGTTGACGGATCCTTGGCTTCTGCAATGATATTGGATGTAAGCTGCGCGCGAATGCGATCCACGGCCGCTTGGTCGAAGCGCGGCTGCTCGATGGCCCGCTTTAAAAGAGCAAATGCATTATCCTTACTGTCGGCAAGTACACGCAGAGATCCGTACACCGCATCCGGCCCGACATCGAAATGCACCTCGGCGCCGGCATCATCCAGCTGCTCCTGAAAGGCGTCGCTGTCCAGCTCGCCGGCGCCTTCGTCCAACAATGCGCTCATGAGCCTGACGGCGCCTTCCTTGGCAGAAGGATCCTGCGTGCTGCCTCCGCGGAACGCAAAACTGATAGTGATGAGTGGCTGGGTATAATCCTCCACCAGCCAAGCTTTGACCTCGCTAGATGTATTGATCTCCTGGACGGTGATGGCCGCCTGAGCCGGCATCGCCGAGGCGAAGGTCAGCAGTACAAGTAAGACTTGAATATAATTGGCCGCCGCGCATCTCAAGTGATTTACCATCGTCATCTCCTATCTCCTGATTTTGTGGATGGGCTTTCGCGCGGCAGCAGATATCCCGCCACTGATCGATCCGGATTGAGATATTTCTTGGCAACCGCCTGCACCTCGGCAGTGGTTACCGCGCGGATCTTCTCCGGCCATTTCTGTACATCCGCAGCTGTGCTGCCGGTGGCGAGTGCCTCCCCGAAGATCCGGGCCATTTCCACCTGGCTGTCGCGTGCGAAGATCGTCGAGCGCACAAGGCGGTTTTTGGCCTTCTCGAGCTCGACCTCCGTAACGCCGGCCTCGATGATTTTCCGAATCTCAGCGTCTATTGCGTCTTGCAAGTCATCGATTTTCGCCTCGCTCAGCGGCGAGCCATAAACTGTGAAGCTCGTCGCATCGAGTGATCTTCCTCCAAAAGATGCGCTGGCAGAAGAGGCAATTGCCCGTTTCATCACTAGTTCCTGATAGAAGCGGCTGAGCGTTCCTCCAAGTATCTCCGAAAGAAGATCCAGAGATTCGCCTTCGCCTGGCTCACCCGTTCTGTAGGAAGGCACCACCCAGGACTTCTGAAAGCTCGGTATGGTCACGCGCGGGTCGGTGAGCACGACTGTTCGTTTGGTGTTCTGCTCCGGCTCCTGTGGCCGAACTCGAGGCGCCAGTTCCCGGCCGCGCGGTATCCGCCCGTATGTCTCCATCGCCATCTTGCCCACACTGGCGACGTCCACGTCGCCGGCTATTACCAGTATGGCGTTGTTTGGGGCGTAGTATCGATCGTAGAATGCCATGGCGTCCCCGCCATTGAGCCTTTCCATTTCGTGCATCCAGCCAATCACAGGGATACGATACGGATGGTTCTGATAGAGCGTCGCCTGCATCTCTTCGTCGAGAAGCGCCTCGGGACTTTCTTCGATCCTCGAGCGCCGCTCCTCGAGAATAACATCGCGCTCCGGCACGATCACCGCGTCTGAGAGTATGAGATGGCGCATGCGGTCAGCTTCAAATTCCATCATCGTCAAGAGTGAGCCCGGCGTTACCGTCTGGAAATAGGCAGTGTAGTCGGACGAAGTGAAAGCGTTCTCGTGGCCGCCGAGCTCAGCGACCTTCGCGCTAAACTCGCCGGCCGGGTGCTCGTTCGTGCCCTTAAACATCAGATGCTCCAAGAAATGAGCGATGCCGGACTTGCCGGGTACCTCATCGGCATTGCCGACCTTGTACCAGACCATTTGCGTGACTGTCGGCGCCCGATGATCGGGTATGACGACGACCTCCATGCCGTTGCTCAGCACAAAATTTTCGATCCCTGATTCGCTTCGCGGAGCGTCGACGGCCGCCGCTTCCCAGGTCATCAGAGCGTTGAACGCGACCATGCTCAGGAAAAATGCACGAGTACGCGTAAGTGCCCTGACTGCGCGCCATTTTGCGGACATCCAGGAAGTCATCGGATTTGAGCGAACGTGGAGTTGACAATCATGCGAAGACAACCTTCGCAACGGTCCCTGCGAAAGCTTGCCCCGAATATTCCTTAGCGAGGACGGCCACTTAGTTCTGCTGCCTGTGGTACATCCCTCCGGAGGATGACCAGACGCAGGAATCTGACTAGTAAGCTTAGCTGACATTCGATATCTCCGCGCGAGTTCGTGACACTTCTGCGAAGGACTGCCGCAATATGCGTGCCAAAAAAAATCCTTTTGAAACAATAAAAATCGATCGAACCGGCTGTGTCGCATGTCCGACATTGTCGGACACCGGCCGACTAGACTCACTACACGCTGAGTTGCCAAAAGGGCCGCAGTCCAATCAGCTGGATATCAATGAGAAGCTCCGCGCTCGCCGCCACTCACATACATCCGTCCTCATTGGATGGATACGGAGTGATTGATCGCGCTTACTCGATAGTGGAGGTTTTACGCACAAAAGAGAGCGTGAGGCAGAGCGGTGCAGAGAGTTTGTCGAGCTCCGGCAGCGTATCAAGCGTTTTACGGGCAAGTCGACGACAAGTGAACACTGTTGGGACGTCAGGCCATAAGTCGTGCGACCGCGGAAACCATCACTCTTGGCTCATAGCTTTCTGCGACAAACTGAGCCTTCTGCTTGTGGCTTCAAAAGCGGGAGCTTTGAGATCGTTCGTAAGCGGTTAGCCGACCACGCTCGACTCGAAGTTCCACGG
>NZ_CBYB010000052.1 GCF_000577275.2 Rhizobium favelukesii | reverse complement strand
GAGGCGCATGCGCCTCCGCTACTCGCCAACGGCTGTTTTTCTCATTTTGACAGCGAGTTGCAGGCCATTTGGTGGCACCTTTGGAGCCGTGTGGTCGGCACGATGTGTGCAAATCGCGGCGAAAGGAGTTTCTGGCGTAAATGAGCGCATTGCCAGCTACCGGCATTCGCCGGTGCGTCTCACGTGGCGGCATGGATGTCAGGTCGAGCCGAGACGCGTGCGCGACATGGCCTTCCACAAAAAGAGCGGCCTCACGATCGAAGAAATGGTCAAGAGCCGCTGGGTCTATTGCAAACTCCGCAACTTCCGCGCCGGCATCGAGGCAGGCATCTCATGCCTGAAGCGCGCCTATGGTCTGGCCCGCTGTACCTGGCGCGGGCTTGACCACTCTGGTGAGCCCGCACGAAGAGTCGCTTGACAGCAGAATATTATGGCATACCATAAGACATAATATCTCAAGAAGGGCTTCCGACGGCGGCTCGAATCCGCAGGACACTGCAGATCTCAAGTCGCCAGAGAGCGGAAGGGCCATATCGCGGCGGGCCAGGACATGGTGAAACTCACCGCAGCAGCCGTCAACGCGACGATGGCAGAATGGCTGGCGCGCAAGGAGGGAGTAGCATGAAAGCGGATGTTTTCAACCCGAGAGCCTTGCGCGAGGCTTTTGGAGCCTTTCCGACCGCAGTGACGGTCATAACAGCCAACGATCCGGCGGACAGGCCAGTTGGTTCTACTGCCAACTCCTTTGCGTCTGTATCCTTGGATCCGCCGCTGCTGCTCGTTTGCCTTGCCAAGACTTCGCGCGACTACCCAACAGTGACCAAAGCCGAGCACTTCGCGATCAACATACTCTCAGAAGCCCAGAAGAATGTGTCCATTAAATTTGCCCGCCCCGCGGAAGATCGCTTCGCTGCTGTCGACTGGGCGAGGGGTCCGAACGGCTGTCCGATATTCGCGCAGGTGGCGGCGTGGTTTGAATGTTCGATGCATGATGTCATCGAGGCGGGCGACCACGTCATGATGGTCGGTCGCGTGACGGCTTTCGAAAGCAGCGGCTTGAATGGTCTGGGCTATGCCCGCGGCGGCTACTTCACTCCGAGAGTCCCTGCAAAAGCCGTTTCCTCTGCGGCGGGCGGCGGAGAGATCTGCGCCGCCGCCGTGTTGGAGCGCCACGGCTCGCTTTTTCCATTGGGCGATGAAAACTTGCCCTTTCCGAGTTGCAGCGCAGCAGGCGGTGACCTAGCAAATACGCTGGCGTCCCACCTCGAACAATTGGGACTGAGCGTCCACGATTGGTTTTCTTTGCTGGATCTATAAGGACAAGCAGGCCGTTGAAGAAGTCATTCGCGTTCGCAGACGAAGCCTGAATCATCTTCGTTGTGGACGTAGAAGTGCCCGATGAGGCCGTCCGGCGGAGCCGAGAGCGGCCCATCCGCGGCCGCAGGCCGGGTCACTCTCGTCTTTGTCCCTCCCATGAACTCCGCACGAGACTCATCGCGTGCGCCCAATATTGTTGTCATCCACCGCGCGGATGCAATTGATCCAAACAATCGATTTTACCAATCATCGCGTATGGTCGATAGGAGACGGCGGAAGAATTTGAGTGGGTGCGGTTGGCGTTCGCCGTTAAACGAGCCGGAATTAGGCCTACAGTACCTTCGGGGAAACAACCTACTAACGCTATCAAGGACGGTCTGAGAAGAAACGATGACACGCACTCAAAAAGAGAAGATGCTCGCGGGCGAGATGTACAATGCAGCGGACCCGGAAATCCAAGCCGACTTGCTGGCTGCTGGGGCTTGGCTGAAGCGGTACAATGGTGGTTTGGGGGACTCCGCCGAACGTTGGCATTTGTACCTCCGCGAACGGCTAGGCGAGGTTGGGCCTGGAGCGGTCATCCGTCCGCCCTTTCACTGCGACTACGGCTACAACATCCGTATCGGAGCCCACGCTTACCTCAATTTCAACTGCGTAATCCTCGACGTGGCAAAGGTGACGATTGGGGAAGGAACCGCAATTGGGCCCGCTGTGCAGATCTATACCGCCGATCATCCAGATGACCCCGAGCAGCGGCAGGCGGGGCTGCAGCTCGGACGACCTGTCTGCATTGGCAGGCACGTCTGGATCGGCGGTGGCGCAATCATTCTCCCAGGCGTGACGATTGGCGATCATGCAGTCGTTGGCGCGGGCAGCGTAGTAACGCGCGATGTTCCTGCGGGCGCAAAGGTCATGGGAAGTCCAGCTCGGGTCAGAGGCTGAACCCTAGGTGCCTTGATGACGCGTGTTGCGGGCGCTCGAGCTTCTCTATGACGCGCTGCCTGCCTCTCCGCTTTTAGCCAAAAGTACCCTGTCTGAGGCGCCGCTTCCACGCCTGCATTCGAGGCTCAACAGACCCAAGAACAGCGGAATGATAGGCACAGGCACAGGTAGTTGACGATCGTTGAACTTGAATAGCAACCAGCACACGAAGGGGACATCGATGCCGATATTTATAGGTGCTGCGGGATTTCTCATCCTTTCTATTGTACCAGCTCATGCTTATCTCGACCCGGGCACGGGCAGCATGCTCGTTCAAGGCTTGATCGGCGCGTTAGCGATCGCCGGAGCAACTGTCTCCGGTTATTGGAATAGGATTAGATGGGCCGTCAGATCTTTTTTAGGCCGGGGGAACAACGGCAAGAATGGCGGTAAGTAAGTTGGTGGCGGACGCACCGAAGCCGGGGCGCGTCCCCGGCTCCTTTAGAGATCCCTCTGGTCAAGTCTTCAATTTCCAAGATTGCATCTTGCGAACGATGGATACTGCCGCAGCCATCGAGTTTGCAAGTGCAGAGAAGGCGATGCGTCAGCTCGTCGATGAACGGCGACTTGTTGACTTTTCAGACGCGGAACCGAGCGTTCACCAGCTTTTTCAAGGAAGTATTGCTCGAGTTCTGCAGCATCCCCGCCTGGAGCAAATCACCTACCCATACGAGTGGTCGTTTGCCGGATTGAAGGCGGCAGCTCTTTTTCATCTTCAACTGCAGCTTGATCTACTTGATCAGGGTTTTTGCTTATCGGATGCGACCGCTTATAACGTTCAGTTTGAAGGGTCGCGGCCAACTTTCATCGACCATCTGTCGATAAAACCGTACCGTGATGGGCAGCTTTGGTATGGCCATAAGCAATTTTGTGAGCAGTTTCTGATTCCCCTGTTATTGCGTTCCATTTTCGACATTACGCACCACAGCTGGTATCGCGGCAATCTCGAAGGGGTGCCGAGTGCGGACTTCGTAAAGCTGCTGAGTGCCCGACATTGGCTGTCCCATAAGTTGTTTACACATATTATTTTGCCTGCAAAGCTGCAGTCCTCTAAGACATCACAGACCAAGGCGGATCTTGGAAGCTCGAGTGCGAGACGGCTTCCTAAGGGTGCCTTCCGTGCCATGCTCGCCCAACTTTACAGCTGGATTGGTGGACTGAAAGTTGATGTTGGAAAGCAAACGGTTTGGCAAGGATACGCGGCGAACAACACCTACACAGCTACCCAGAGAAGTGATAAGGGGCAGTACGTCGCAGAGTTTGTCGCTCAACATAAGCCGCGAACAATAATCGATCTTGGCTGTAATACGGGTGACTTTAGCTACGTAGCTTTGGAGAATGGTGCAGAAAAGGCGATCGGATTTGATTTCGATCCGCACGCGCTCGATGCTGCGTTCGACCGATCAGTCCAGACATCAAGGAACTTTCTTCCACTTTATCTTGATGCACGTAATCCATCGCCGAGCCAAGGGTGGGGCGAGCGGGAGCGTCAAGGATTCAGTTCACGGTTTTCGGCAGATGCTGTTCTGGCGCTAGCCTTCGAACATCATTTGGCAATTGCTCACAACGTTCCCCTTGCCGAGGTTGTCGCGTGGGTGACCGAAGTTGCGCCAAAGGGAATTATCGAATTCGTCCCCAAGGACGACGAAACTGTGCGACGCATGTTGGCGGGTCGAGAGGACATCTTCCGTGATTACGACGAAGAGTCTTTTGAGAGCGCGTTGAGCCAGAAAGCTCGGGTGCTGAGTAAGCACCTAATACCTGGCAGCAAACGAATATTGTACACGTTCGAGAGATAGGAGAAAGCAGAAATGAAACGCATCGCGTTACTACTATCACCGCTGGTAATTCTGGTTACTCCGATCATTGATGCTTTTCAGGGCGTGTATATTGATCCCAGAAGCGATGCAGGTTACGCCGTCATCGCTTGCATTGCTATTCTTGGGCTTACCTTGGGTATGATTGCATCGCTTTGTTATAAATGGGGAGCTGTTGGCAATGTCATAACAGCAGGAACACTCGCCATTACGCTTTTCCTTTTTGGCGATCTTTCATACGGTCTCTTCTGGAAACTAGGAGAGCACATCGGAACGTGGGGCGCCGCCGCATCGGCGCTCGCTGGACTGGTTGTTCTTACTCTTACCCTCTTCAAGCTCATGGCCGCTGTGCCCCGCATGATGGCCGCATTTGCGGTAGCCTTACTGGGCTCTACAATTCTTGATCGCGGCTTGATTACTGAGGCGAGCGCCGAAGAATCTGCCCCGGCCGTGATTTATATCGTGACTGATGAAATGATCGGCATTTCTGGGATCGACACAAGATTACCACATGGAGCAGAAGCCAAAGCCGCATTGTTGCAGGTTTTTCAGAAGTATGGGTTTCGGCTCCATTCAAAGGCCTTCAGTCGGCACGTTCTTACTCAAGTTTCGGTCCCAGCCGCCTTGAACATGGACTATTCGTATAATTTCCCCGGCGATGGATCGCATTATGCGTACCCGGGCAAGGTAACGACTTTCAAGGAATTGTCGTTGTTCGATCTGTGGCATCAACAAGGGTTAGCAGTCACCGTCTTCCAGTCTGCTCATGTAGATTACTGCCAAACCGAAATCAAAGTCGATTGCCATACCTTCGCATCATTTGACGGAACTAGGTTTCTTGAACGGCAGCGAATCGAGGGCGGACCATACCGGGACGTTCCTCCCGCTACTGCGGCACTGGCGGATGTTAAGGCGCTGGTGGATGGAAACAGGAGAAGCTTTGCAATGGCAGCAGTTGGAGTCGCGGCCTCCAATATGTTGGGGACATTCGAGACGGAATTGCAGGAATGGCATCCGCGATCTTACGACCAACTAGCCTTTCCTTACTGGCTTCAACAGTTTCAGAACACAATTCTAGATAAAGGTCGTGGGAACGCCTTTTTTGGGCATTTTCTATTTCCGCACAGTCCTGCCGTCTACGACAAAGATTGCAAACCAACGAACCGTTGGGTTTCGAGATCCTATCTTACGGAAGCACGCGGGTTGGTAGGTCAAAAGCTAGATGAGGCGCGCGCGGAAGAATATGGATTCTACTTCGCTCAAACGCTCTGTCTGGCCAAGCAACTGGATAAGTTCTTTAATGCGGTTGTCAGCGATAAAAGGTTTCAGGATGCCACGATCGTCGTTCATGGCGACCACGGCTCGCGTATTTCCGCGGGTAGAAACGTAGAGACAATGTCTCCGAGGGATTACGTCGACAATTATTCCGCCCTTTACGCCACTAGAAAGCCAAGCGTAGAAATGGGTACAGACTACTCGCTACACTCGGTTCAGTGGTTGAACGCTTCTCTGTTCCGCGGCAACGCGCCAGAAGTCGCTCCGACCGTCGTGGGGTCAATGCGGGGCGAATCTGACGAACCAGCAGTCTACGCACCCATAACCAATCCAGACCACGTTGCGATAATGCCGATGCATGACTTTGACGCATCTCATGGAGTTGCCCCATAAAAACCGGACAGAATCAGACTTCTGTTTGACGGTTTAAGAACTCACGCGGGGATAGATATCCCAAAGCCTTTTGTGGGTGAAGCGCATTGTAGTGTTCGAACCACAAAGGCAGTTGGGCGGTAATCCCCCCGGTAATTAACGGGCTTCAAAAGTAGAATTTTCTCCGGCTTTATGATCGAGGAGATTTTGATGAAGACGAGCAGATTCAGCGAACCTCAAATCCTTGCCATCCTGCGCCAGGCAGAAGGCGGCGTTTCTGTGCCGGAGTTATGCCGGGAACACGGGATGAGCACTGCTAGCTTTTACAAGTGGCGTTCGAAGTATGGCGGCATGGACGCCTCGATGATCAGCCAGATGAAGGCTCTGGAGGATGAGAACCGTCGGCTGAAGAAGATGTATGCCGAGATGAGCATGCCGGCAGAACTGCTGAAGGAGGCTCTTGGAAAAAAATGACGCGGCCATCTCAACGCCGGGAGATGGCTGGGAAAGCAGTGGCGTTGCGTGGGGTCAGCATTGCGTTGGCCTGCCGTACCTTCGATGTCAGCGAGACATGTTATCGTTACAGCGCAAAGCTGAACGACGAGAACGAGCAGATTGCCGATCTCCTGATCGGGCTGACGAGGGCGAAGAAGACCTGGGGCTTCGGCCTGTGCTTTCTTTACCTGCGCAATGTCCGGGGACATCGCTGGAACCATAAGCGCGTGTACCGCATCTACCGCGAGCTGGAATTGAACCTCAGGATCAAGCCACGCAGGCGTTTGAAGCGGGACAAGCCCGATGCCTTGACCGTGCCGGAAGCACCGAACGTGGTTTGGTCCATGGATTACATGGCGGATCGTTTGGAAGACGGTAGGCAATTCCGGCTGTTGACTGTCTTGGACGACTTCAACCGCGAGGGGTTGGGCATCGAGGTGGATTTCTCGCTGCCTGCTGAACGCGTCATCCGCAGTCTGAACCAGATCATCGAATGGCGCGGCAAACCGTTCGCCATTCGTGTGGATAGTGGACCTGAATACGTCAGTGGCAAACTGATGGAGTGGGCCGAAACGCGAGGAATTGCTTTGAGCCACATCCAGCCCGGAAAGCCGCAACAGAATGCCCTATGTCGAGCGCTACAACCGCACCGTCCGACATGGCTCGACCAATACATCATTGAAAGTATCGAGGAGGCACAGGAATTCGCCACGCAGTGGCTATGGACGTACAACAACGAACGGCCCAATATGGGCATCGGCGGCATCACACCCGCACAGAAACTGAAAATGGCCGCGTGAATTCTACCGCCGAGCCCTGTTAAAAATTGGGGATTACCCCACCACCATGGAAGGCGCGTCGACGATATCCCGGTTGTCCTGATGTCGTTCTAGCGAGCCCGGCAGGTCTGGGCTGCGCTCTTTCAGGAGAATGGGAAACCGGGAGCAGAACGCCACTCTGTGACCGAAGCCACAGGCCAGGTCACGCATTGGAAAATGGTTCAAGAACCGAACGGCAGATGCCTGTCTCACGGAAGGAAGAGATTTACTCGATCGGCCAAAACGTCGGTCAAAACATAACAGAACCCAAGGAAGAGCCGCCAAATGGCGGTGTTTTGCCCCTTGCGTTCTTTCATTGGAGAAACCGAGATGACTGCGAAAATTATCGATCCGAGAGTCTTGCGAGACGCGTTCGGTGCATTTGCGACCGGAGTGACAGTGGTCACGGCCAGCGATGCGGCGGGTAGGCCGATCGGGTTTACGGCCAATTCCTTTTCGTCGGTCTCCTTAGATCCGCCCCTGCTGCTCGTTTGCGTTGCCAAGACCTCGCGCAATTATGCAACGATGACCGGTGCGGCGCGTTTTGCCATCAACGTCCTGTCTGAAACGCAAAAAGAAGTTTCCAACACGTTCGCCCGACCAGTGCAGGATAGGTTCGCGGCAGTAGATTGGTGGCGTGGTCCGAGCGGCTGCCCGATATTCTCCGATGTGGCGGCGTGGTTCGAGTGCTCGATGCAGGACATCATTGATGCGGGCGATCATGTCATCATGATCGGACGCGTCATCGCCTTCGAAAACAGCGGCCTAAATGGTTTGGGCTATGTACGTGGCGGCTACTTCACTCCGAGGTTGGCAGGCAAGGCCGTTTCCGCTGCCGTCGAGGGGGAGATTCGTCTCGGCGCGGTGCTCGAACAGCACGGCTCGGTGTTCCTGCTGGGGGATGAAATTCTGTCGCTCCCGAATTGCACTGTCCAAGGGGGCGATCCTGCCCGCACGCTGGCCGCGCATCTCGATCAATTGACCGGGCTGAAAGTCACCATCGGGTTTCTCTATTCGGTCTACGAGGACAAGAGCGATGGTCGCCAACACATCGTCTACCACGCGCTTGCCAGCGAGGGTGCCCCACGAGAAGGACGGTTTCTGAGAGCGGCCGAGATCGCTGCGGCCTGGTTTAGCAGTAGTGCGACTGCCGACATCATCAATCGTTTCGTTCTCGAGAGCTCTATAGGCAATTTCGGCATGTATTTCGGCGACGAGACCGGCGGCACTGTCCATCCGACCGTGAAGAAGGGCGCACGCTCATGAAATTCTCACTTTTCGTTCACATGGAGCGCCTGGATGCTGAGCAGGACCACAAGACGCTCTACGAGCAATTCGTCACGCTTTGCGAAATCGCCGACAGAGGCGGCATGCACGCGATCTGGACCGGCGAACATCATGGAATGGAGTTCACCATCGCGCCGAACCCCTTCGTAACGATTGCTGACCTTGCCCGCCGAACCAAGACTGTGCGCGGCGGCTGGGAGTTGCCCCATAAAAACCGGACAGGATCAGACTTCTGTTTGACGGTTTAAGAACTCACGCGGGGATAGATATCCCAAAGCCTTTTGTGGGTGAAGCGCATTGTAGTGCTCGAACCACAAAGGCAGTTGGGCGATCACGGTTTCGGCGTCCGGAATGTGATTAACCGAGACGTAGTCGCGCTTGAAGGTTTGACGAAGGCTTCGGCCATTCCGTTGGACTGCGGGCTGCGAATGGGTGTCGAGCAAGGCTCCATGCCGATATCGAGCAGCAGCGATTTCGTGTCCTTCGCCATGAAGCACGAGCCGTTGTCGGTCAGCCACTCGATGGGCTTTGGAAGGGTGTTGATGCGACCGAAGCGGTTCTCGACGGCGGTGATGACAAGGTCCTGCACGTCCTTGCTCTTGATCCCTTCGGTGGTCGCCACATGGGCGATGGCCCCGCGGTCACAGCAGTCGAGAGCAAAGGCAACGCGGACCTTCTCTTTGTTGTCTCAGCCGATTTCGAAGCCGTCCGAGCACCAACGCAGGTTCGACTGCTCCACGGCAACGCGGCCGTCGTGGCGGCGCGTATCAATCGCCGCTGTATGGCGTTGAAGAAGCAGGCCATGCACCTTCATCACCCGATAGACGCGTTTGACGTTGGGCCACGAGCGGCTTTCGTTGCAGGCGTTGTCGACCAGCGACGGCGGCGTTCAGGACCCGACAGCACTTCTATCTTCGGATGGTGACTGGTCATAATGGGCACATTACCTCGCTCACTTATTAAGTGAGAGATCATGTCCGGAGATTTATGGGGCCACTACGCCAAAATCGATGGCGAATATATCGCCCGGATGGAGGATCTCCTCGATCTCTACACCGAGCCGAGTGATCCTTAGCGGCCAGTCGTCTGCTTCGATGAAAGTCCGATCCAGCTCATCGGCGAGGTGCGCGTGCCTATCGTGCGGAAACCGGGGAAGCGATACCGCTACGACTCCGAATACAAGCGCAATGGCACGGCCAACCTCTTCGTTATGGTCGACGCCAATAGGTCATGGCGCAAGGTCAAGGTCACAGATCGGCGCGCCAACGAGGACTTCGCCGTCTGCATGCGCGACCTGGTCGACCTCGATGATCCCGACGCCGACCGGGTCCGTGTCGTGATGGATAATTTATCGACCCACACGGCCTGCGCTGTCTATCAGACCTCCCCAGCCGCCGAGGCGCTTCGGATCTTGCGACGTCTGGAATTCCACTACACGCCCCGCCATGCGAGCTGGCTTAATATGGCTGAGATCGAGATCGGCGTCATGCGCCGACAGTGTCTTGACCGCCGTATCGACAACCGCGACTTGCTCAAATCCGCGGTTGACGCCTGGGAGCGGCGTCGAACCGAAAGTGGTGCTCAAATCCGATGGATGTTCTCGACAGACCAAGCCCGCGAAAGATGGCAAAGTCTTATCCAATACCTTTGCTCAACGAGTCACAATCTCTGGGACGTCACACTAGCAGGCCGCATGCCGCGGATGACCTGGACATATAGGCTTCCGACGCGCCGAGTTGCTCGGCGAGGTCCTTGTTCGTCAACCCGCGCTGGGCCCTCAATCGCATCAGACCAATCGCGAGCGGTTCCTGAAAGGAAAGCGACTTCAGCTCAACCACATTCGAAAGCTGATCAGCGCCGTCGTCCCTCAACTGCGGCATCGAATGACATTCTCGCCCGGAGGGTTCATAAACAGATTACGGAGCGGTAGCTGCCGATAACCGGGCGCAAGAGCGCGCCTACAGCTGCTTGAATGTTTCAAAGTTCTACGGCTCATTATGCATGACGTTGTTCAGAAAGACCAAGAAGGTAAGCCTAAACGCTTTGTTGTTCATCTTTTGCATGCGACTGTTCACAAGTCCGTTACGCCTCAATACACCGCAGCCGAGAGCCCGTGCAAGGGACCGCTTGCGGACTCCGAGACGTATCCTCCGATTGAGGTCTTGTTTTCCTTGTTGACGAAATTGACGTTTCCCCGGCTTTGCAAATCAATCTCCAATTGCGCCAAACTTTAACTGCGGTTATTTCTGTGTGATGGAGAAACTGATGGGATGGCTCGAACAGTTTGGCTATCGGTTTGACATGCGGCGGTTAGGCGGAGCGGCCTTGGTATCGCGCTGGGGTGCTCCCGTGCGGACTACCGGTCAGGAGTAATCGAAATGGTTCGAGGTCAAGGAGGCTACGTCAGCCATGGTCAGATTTTCCAGATAGCCGAACTCATGCGCGGTGTTATCACCGTCAACATAGGCCAGAACTGCGCCGCTTCCGTTAGCATCGCAGTAAACCAAGATGTCGCCGCGAACTTCGTGGGAAGCAGCTTTTGCGGCCTCAGACGCAGATGTGTAGCTTTGATTGGTTAAAAAAATAGGGCTCCGGCCGTTGATGAAGTTCCCAACGGTTCCCTGCTCCGAGGGTGGTCGGCCAAAACGGTCGAAGTCCAAAAGGTCCAATACAATTTCGTCCTCGGCCGGGTCGAAATCCGTGACTCTCGTGACGACACGATCCGAACCGGACATCGGGTCATTATACGAGAATTCGAATCGGTCGTTATCAGCGCCGCCAGTCAGAGTGTCCGCACCGTCACCGGTGATGAGGTGATCGTTTCCGCGGCCGCCAATGAGCTGATCGTCATCCCCCTTTGCACCGCGAGACGACGAATACGAGTAGTTGCCATAGAGCGTGTCGTTATCGTCCCCCCCCAAAACCGTGTCGTTGCCTGGCCCGGCGAAGATCCAGTCATTGCCGCGGTTGCCCCAAATCCGGTCGTTGCCACTGCCCGCCGCGAATATGTTATCGCCGTTCCCCAGCCCCAAATTTAAGTCGTTAGAGGGGGGAGGCGTCTCGGAGGGAGGCGTACGGCCGGGGTCACGTGGAAAGGAAGGAATATTAATCAGGGAAACGATATTCACTATTTGTATGCTCCTAATGATGAGTCGCACGACGCCGACTGCCCAATCTTATACTTTGGTCGGGAACTGAGAAAATCGATTGTTTTGATAGCAGGCATCCATGTACCAGATGGTGCCGTGTCCATTTCACATCAATGTTGAGGAAAACGCTGGTTGACGCGGCAAACTTAACTGGCG
>NZ_CBYB010000051.1 GCF_000577275.2 Rhizobium favelukesii | reverse complement strand
TGGCGTCAGGAGTCGGCCCTTGAGATCCTAAATGGCGACTGGATGGCGATCACGCCGGCTCTTCCACCCGCCAAATCGTTTGGTAACATTATTCGGTGAGGCAATATGCGGGGTCAATTCCTCGATTCGCTTGAGATAACTGCCGAGGCCGATTGATAGCCAATTGCGTTGTGCGATCTCCGACAATGTGTCGAGGCTGCGACATAGACGAGGTTGCACTATACGTTGCTTTAAAATGATTTTCTCCTTTGGCACAGTACATGCTTGGTCGTTTACGAGCGCCCCCGGCGTTCTGAAAGTCTACTGCCGTCAAAAGTTAGTGCATTTGTCAGTCAACGCCGCCAGGAGCCGAGCAATGCGAGAAGCTTTCGCTGCTTTCGTTGAAAATCCCACTGAAGCCGGGCGTTATGAATGTGGACCTAGGAACAATGAATGAGGCCAGTAAGCATGCCTGCGACGGATTAGCGGCCGAGTACTACTAGCCTCCGGCTGCTCACACTCTCAACCGCTATCCCAAATACAAGTTGTACTTTCGCTATCGACGCAGCTCGTGGACGATTACCAAACGGAGACAAAAATGACGATCATCAAAACCGCCTACGCCATTATCGTCGCAGGGACTGTCGCTACGGCTTTTGTGGCTGAGGCGTCCGACTTAGACAGCGTACCCTATGCGCCCGCGATTGCAGCCAGCCCCAGCCCTTGGCAGCTGCGCCTGCGCGCGCTTGGCGCTATCACAAGCGACTCTGGCCGCGTTGATCGATTAGCAGGCTCCGACCTCTCTTACTCTGACACGGTCTTCCCAGAATTCGACATCTCCTATTTCTTCAATGACAATATCGCGGCTGAGCTCATCTTGGGCACGACCTATGCCAAGGTTCGCGGTGGCGGCTCAATTGCCGGTTTAGGTGAGGTCGGCGAGACTTGGCTGCTACCACCGACATTAACGTTGCAATACCATTTCACCGATTTTGGGGCCTTTCGGCCCTATGTGGGCGCCGGCGTGAATTATACAAATTTCTACAAACAATCAGGCAAAACTGCCGAGAGGCTTCACGTCAACAACGCATTTGGTGTGGCCTTGCAGGTTGGTTTCGACTATATGATCGATAGTCATTGGGGCCTCAACGTCGACGCGAAGAAGATCTTCCTAAGACCAGATTTCGAGGCCACTGTCGGCGGAAACGAGGTGACTGGTAAAGCGAGGATCGACCCCGTCCTAATCGGCGCTGGCATTACATATCGCTTTTAATCCGGCTTCCACAACAACAGTATCGCGCGCGAGTCATAATCGAGAAGAGCCATTCACAGCAGCGCCGCCCGACTGGGCGTTCGGCTGAATTGCTCGTTTAAGTTACTTTCGCGCGCGTCCTTCATGGAGCACACGGCTGCTTTCAGCTTTCGCGTCGGCGAAAGTTGGGGCACCAACTCAAAATCGCTTAGATTGTGATTAGGCTTCCATCGATCTAAACCTACTGGTGGATCTCGGGGCCTTGCTACAATATCGCAACATAAGCCGCGCGGCCCAGCATGTTGGCCGGACTCAACCAGCGATGAGCCGAGCGTTGTCAACGCTGCGGGGCATGTTCAATGACGATCTGCTGGTTCGCGGCTCGCGCGGTTCTAACGCTGATGGCTGAGCGCTTGGCTGAAAAGTTGCCTTCGGTGTTGGATGCGATTCGCCAAACGGTGAACTGCAGCGTCGCTCCAAGGGAATGGCGATGGAAGGTAACGATGGCCATTCCCGACCACCAAGCGTCAGTTCTGTTGCCGCGCCTCCTGCCGCGGCTGCGTGAGGGTGCCCCTCATCTCGACATGGTCAACGACGCGGTCTTGGCCAACGCACTGCGGCGCCTGGAGCAAGGCGAGATCGATCTGGCGGTCGGGCAGATTGGCGCTGCTATGCCTGGTTACTTGCGGCGCAGGCTCTATTCCGACCGCTTTAGCTGCCTCATTCGCCGCGACCACCCGGTCCTGGAACAGGAGTGGACGTTAGAAAGTTTCGCGGCCTTGCGCCACGTAGCCATCGCCTCGGAGCCCAACGACCGCTTCCACCAGGTCTATGACGGATTGACCGAACTGAGCGTGGCTGATTGTGACCCAATCGTGGTTTCCAACGTACTGACGGGGCGATTATTATCGCGGCGACCGACTTGGTGCTTGTTGTATCTAGCCGCGTTGCCATCCGAATCGCCTCCATGCTGCCACTCGCAGTCGTCGAGCCGCCTTTGAAACTATCTCCCTACGAAGTGGCGCTTATTTGGCACGAGCGTTGCCACCGCGACCGAGAGCATGGCAGCTGGCTGCGGCGCGAAATCACCGCAGCAGCACGGACGGCCGCATCGGGCCTAACGGAGGCATCAATGGCGAACCGGCTTGATCCCGCGTGGCGAGGACCGGACGGCGGACGCCGCGGGGGTGATGACCGTGGGCTACACCACCAGGCCCTGCGCGTCTCTCTGTTGATGCGAGGGGTCCTGTCGATACCGGATCAATACTCCCCAGAAGTGCCGTTTGAATCTTCCCCAGCTTAGCGTTGCGGCGCGTCATCACCGATCGTGCTCTCGATAGTCGAGAGGGAAATGGCGGTGATCAAACTCGGGGAGATAGTCATGATATTAGATTTGCATCGACAAGGGGTGTCGGTGTCAGCGATCGCCAGACAGACCGGTGTCGATCGAAAGACAATCCGCAAATATATCGAGCGTGGTCTTGAGGCACCTGCTTACGGGCCAAGGAAGCCTCGAGCTACGGTGATCGATCCATTCACCGCTTGACGGGTTGCTGCCTATCCTGGCCTCAGTGGCCGCAGACTCCTGCGAGAGCTGAAGGATCGCGGATATGTCGGGGGTTACACCGCTGTCACAGACTTTCTCAGAGACGTTCGTCCGACCTCAGAGCAGGGATTTGAAGTTCGGTTCGAAACAGCTCCCGGCGAACAGGCCCAGGTGGATTTCGCCCAGTTTCAGGTCATCTTCACCGACCCGACGCCACCAGAAGGCGGCTTGTCGAGGTTCATACCCTGGCCAATGAAGTTCAGATCTTCGAGGACGGCACCCTCATTGCTGTGCATCCAGTGTTGGAGGGGCGTCATCAGCGCCGCGTCGAACCCGGTCACAGGACACTTCGCTTACAGCAGCAATCGCGACCACACGTCAATAACGACCAGATCATTCTTCATGGATCCGGAGACAGGGTCATACAGCGACCGCTTGCCTTCTATGACGCTGTCGCCCGAGCCATGGCGCAGGAGAACCGCACATGAGCACCGCTCTCGATTCTGTGCCGTCGATGATCGATCGCATTCGTCATGATCTTGTCGGCTTGAAGATACCGCGTGCCCTTGAAGCACTCGACCATGTTGTCCGTCGATTGGAACAAGGGGAACTATCGGCTCTCGAAGCAATCGACATCCTTCTTTCCGAAGAGCTGACACTGCGGGAGAACAGCCGCATAAAGACCGCCCTCCGGATGGGACGCCTGGCGACCATCAAAACGCTGACCGGTTTCGATTTCACGTTTCAACCATCGCTCGATAGAGATCGGATCTTCACCCTCGCACAACTCGGTTTTGTTGACCGCCACGAGGCCATTCATTTCCTCGGGCCGCCGGGAACCGGCAAAAGCCATCTGGCAGTCGCGCTCGGCGTCGAAGCTGTCAAAGCCGGCAAAAGCGTCTACTTCTGCACACTGGCCGATCTCATTGCCGCCCTGTCCAGAGCCGAACGCGAAGGACGGCTGCAAGACGAGATCGGTTATCTGCCGGTCATCGCCGGCGGCGGCAATCTGTTCTTCCAACTCGTCAACGCCCTCTACGAGAGAGGAGCGATGATCCTGACGTCCAATCGCGGCTTTGCAGAATGGGGCGATGTTTTTGGAGACGCCGTGGTCGCCACAGCCTTGCTCGACGTATGCAAGCTCGTTGCATATTCGCGCAAAAACAGGAACATTAAATCGCACTTATTGGTCTCGATAGACCCAGGTAACCCGAGGGGACATCAGCTCGACGCAAGAGAGCCGTTCGTCGTCAAACGGGCCAGCGGGGCTCGGCAAGGGGGTATCGGCAAATCCAAGCAGAAGCCTACGCTGTAACGTCGTGCATCGAAGACAGGAGCCTTGGCTTCCCGTCGAAGAACGAAATGCTCTTCCAGAGCCGCATGAACGTCATCTCCAGGATGCGTGGCGGCGACGGCTTCCGCGTTC
>NZ_CBYB010000050.1 GCF_000577275.2 Rhizobium favelukesii | reverse complement strand
GTTCCGCCCGATGCTGCCCGCACCTTCGAGGATGCACCACGCGCGGCGAGCGCAAAGAGAAGTCGCGCCTTGCCGCTAATGCCTAAGTTTTCGGAAGAGCGCCGCTACCTCCACATGCACAGCGCGGCACGTCAAATACTTGCCGCCGAGTAACGCCCAACCGGCGCATGAGGTAATCATTGAGGCGATCGAGTGCTTGGCCGATAGCGGCATTGGCCTCGGCAAGTGAGAAGATAGTCTGCTTGCGCAGCCGCCCAGAATGCAGGTCTGGACAAAACGGACTCCGTTTCAACTTTCGATTTACCCCGAGGCTTTCTTGGCCGTGCCGGACGAACGCCCACGCCGTAGTGGGAAGGCCATCATGCCGTAGCTTGCGGCTGATCTCGGGATCGTAGAAGCTGGCGTGGTTGACGCCCGACTTCAGATTGTCGGGGACGACCAAAGATAATTTTGATCGTATTGCTTGCTTCCAGATGTGCGGCCGTTGGGTGTGGCCGCACATGACCACTGGCCAAGATGGTTTCCGAGACGCGAGTTCCAAACACATTATCGACCTTTAACGGCCAGTGGGACAAACGGAGCATCACGCGTCTTGGATCGATCGATCACACCATCTGCATTCTTCTTGCAAGTTCACCATCGCATCAGCTCAACACAGTAGCGGTCGTTATCTTGCTCACCGCGACGGGCCATCACTAGCCCTGCGGCCTGCGGGATATCTTGGGGTTGTCTCCGGTACGCTTCCCCGCTGACCATCAGGCTCCAGGCGCCCGGGCGATCTTGTTGGCCAGTGCCACCGCGACCATTTCGGGTTCTTGCGTCGGAAGAGCGAAAGAAGCCAGTGAGAAGCATTTTACTTCGTCCTGTGCGAACAGAGCAGGTGCGCCCGTCACCACTGCGCAACATCTCATCACCGGCGCGGGTGATTACACCGAGCCTGACTTTGCCGGCCGTCGAATGATCTAGGCCGATCCAGGCGGCAAAATCACGTCCGGTTAGCATTAGCAGCTGGGTGCGATTGGGGATCAATCATTCCCTCGCGCCGACCAGCATCAAGGCTGCCTGCTGATCGGCAGTCTTCACCGGCACGAAGCGCATGGTCGGCCTGCTCATCGCCTCGCACAATGCTTCTGCATCCGCTGCATCGTTCTTTGCCGCGCTTGATGTAAGGTTTTGCCAGTTGCGGCGCGATCAGCTTCACCTCGTGCCCGAACGAGCTTAGCAACCTCGCCCGGTAATGCGAACCGCCGCACGCCTCAAGCGCAATAGTGGTAGGCGGCGTCTCCTCCAAGAATTTCACCATTTCCCTGCGTGATAACTTCTTGCGAAGCACCGGCTGCTCGTGCATTCACGCCATGCAATTGAAAAGCGTTGACAGGGGAAACCGGCAGGCCGGCCATAGAGCCGCGAAATGATCAATTCGGGATGCCGACGCTGTTAAGCGAAGCGGAAGGCAACACGGTGCATGGCGTCAATCGCAAGCCATGCACCGATCCCGCGCGGTCGGAGACCCTGTGCATGCCGGGAAGTCTTTCATACGGAAGCAGCGAGATCTCATCAGTGTCCAGTGCGAATGGACTGGACGGGACTGGGAAGGTCGTTGACCATAAGCCAGTCATCGACGCTGATGAGAAGTCGGATACGCCCATAGTACCGCAGAAGTTGCCGAACAAGGGAGATGATCCTGCGGAGGCAATGGCGGGAAGGGGTGTAATCGGAGGGAATGCCTTCGAAACTCCAGCGTGCCGGACACAGAGCCGGATAAAACACGCTTCGATGGGGATCGAAGGTGTACGGGAAGCCGCCAAGCGGGACCCGAAGATGCGTTTCACGGCGCTGATGCACCACATCACTCCGACGCTTTTGGTGAAGAGCTTCCATGCGCTTCGCAAGCAAGCGGCGAGCGGTGTGGATGGCGTGACGTGGTACGACTATGAGAAGAACCTCGAAGGACGCGTGTACGAACTGCACCGGGAGATTCAATCCGGTGCATATCGTGCACAACCGTCCCGACGGGTCTACATTCCGAAGAATGACGGAAGACTCCGTCCTCTCGGCATTGCAGCGCTGGAAGAAAAAGTCGTGCAGATGGCCGTCACCACGGTTCTAAACGCGATCGATGAGCAAGACTTCCTGGGCTTCTCATACGGGTTCCGACAAGGAAGGGGGCAGCATGACGCGCTGGACGCCTTGTGGGTTGGGATCGACAAACGGAAGATCAACTGGATACTGGATGCAGACATTCGCTCGTTTTACGATGAGATCGATCACGAGTGGATGCTTCGTTTCCTGTCGCATCGAGTTGGTGACTGCCGGCTGATACGTCTGATCTACAAATGGTTGAAAGCGGGCACGATTGAGGATGGCCGCCGCGTCGCATCGACGCGAGGAACTCCTCAAGGATCTGTAATCACTCCCCGAACGCAAAAGGTAATTTCTGCTGTCCGTCCGGAATGTGCCATTTGAGTGCGGCTCACTACCACTGGGCGGCAGTTTTGGATGTGACGGGATTGAATGCCGGATCGTGATGGTATCGTTGTCGACCAATACTTCCTTGACCAGCAGTCGGACGATCTTCTGGCGTTCGGTGATGTCCAGCAATTCCGCCGACGCGCGCAGCCGCTGAAGGAAGGCGGTCAAGGTTTCAGCCAGACGCAGGAACGACAACCGGTCGGCGGCCTGATCGACAATCGCCTGCAGTTCGGCGCGCATCGACTGTTCGCGGCCGCGCAGTTCCGGCATCCGGCGCCGTAGTTCATCGAGGGAAACGAGATCTTCTTGATAGGCTGTAAGCAGGCGCTCCATGCTTTTCCCGATCCGCGTCAACTCGCGTTCGAGAATGTCTTGCCGCCGTTTTGTTGGTTCGGCAGCACGGGCCGCATCGAGGCGCCGGTCGAGTTCGTCCTGAATGAGTGTTGGATCTTCGATCAGTTGGATAACCTCCTGCCAGATGATCTGGTCGAGCAGGTCCTGGCGGATAGGCCGGCTATCACACACGGCCCCGCCGAGATGGCGCCATGCATCCGAGCCAAGGCAGCGGTAGTAATGGATTTTGCGTGCTGAACTGCGGGTTGACGTCCGTGACAACGCATAGCCGCATTTGCGACAAGAGACCAATCCCTGGACGATGCTCGGCTCGATGGTGCGACGGGGTGCGAAGCGTTTGTTGTCGGCCAAGCGCTCTGCTGCAAGCGCAAATGTCTCGTCGCTGACGATCACCGGAACCGGTATTTCGATCCATTCATCTCGCGGCCGTTCGTTGCCGCTGCTCTTTTCCCCATGGACCGTCCGCCCTGTCAGGCGGAGCGGTCTCGTCACCTTCCTGCCGTGCTCCGA
>NZ_CBYB010000049.1 GCF_000577275.2 Rhizobium favelukesii | reverse complement strand
AGATGGGATATTCGGCTTTGCGTCTCAGCGTTGACCATTGTGGATTGCGGTGCTGCGCTTCTGGCTGATGGTAAAACGAGGTCATGTCTTTCAACAGCCTCAAACATCAAAGGGAGAAGCGCAGCATGAAACACTATTGTGCACTGGATGTATCGGTGAGAGAGACCGCGGTCTGCATTGTTGATGAGACAGGCAAGATTTGCCGGGAGACGAAAGTTGCCACTCACCCTGAGGATTTGATCTCGGTGATCAAGGATCCGAAGTGGCAGATTGAGCGGATCGGTCTTGAAGCCGGACCACTGTCGCAATGGCTTTATGAAGGACTTGCCAAGGCAGGATTGCCGGTGATCTGCATCGAGACCAGGCATGCCAAGGCATTTTTGAAAGCCCAACCGAATAAGACGGACCGCAACGATGCGCGTGGCATGGCCCAGATGATGCGCGTCAATCTCTACCGGCCTGTGCATGTGAAGACGCTGACGAGCCAGAAGCACCGGGCATTGCTGACCGCGCGCAAACTCTTGCAGGAAAAAGCCATCGCCATCGCGAATGATATTCGCGGATTGTTGCGCAACTTCGGTCTGAAAGTCGGATTGGTCGGCAAGATCAAATTCGAGGAGCGGATCAATGAGCTCGTCGAAGACAGGCCTGATCTACACGAAATCATGCAGCCATTGTTGGCTGCACGCAAACTGCTGCGCGACGAGTTCACCAAGCTGCACAAGAAGGTTTTGGATTTGGTCCGCGACGATGAAGTCTGTCGCCGATTGACGACGATCCCTGGTGTCGGCCCGGTTGTCGCTCTCACCTATACGGCAACCATCGATATTCCTGGCCGGTTTGCACATTCAAAGGCGGTCGGTTCTGTGCTCGGGCTAACGCCGAAACTGAACGAGTCTGGTGAAAGCAAACGGGTCGGGCGAGTATCCTGTTGCGGTGACGCAATGATGCGATCCCTGCTGTACGAAGCAGCGCAAGTTCTGCTTGTAAACGTTAAGAAATGGTCGTGGCTAAAAGCGTGGGCGATGAATATCGCCAAACGCCGCGGCAGGCAAAAGGCGGTTGTAGCCTTGGCCCGACGGCTTGCTGTAATCATGCATCGCATGTGGAGTGACGGAACCGAATTCTGTTGGACACGGGAGAGCTTGCCTGGTGCTGCGTAATTAGCAACCAAGGTGACAAGAACAAAAGGAGACAAGGTTCCGCCGCCGGTGGAAAGATGTCCTTCGCAGGACGACGGATGGGGTGAGTTCGCGTGGTTGTCTTGGTACGGTCGTTTATTGCTGCGGGTTTCACAAAGTCCCGGACAGGGATTTCAGTAAGTCGCGGACACCGATTTCAGTAAGTACGGGACAGCGATTTCACTAAGTCGCGGACAGGCATAGCGGCGGATTTAGATCGATTTTCGTGAGCGCCGATCTGGCACTTTGCCCTCGTGTTTTGAGCGAGGACATGATGCCCAGACGGAAGCAAGCGAGACATACCGACGTGAAGGATATCCGGTCGATCCTGCGGTTGACGTTCGAGCAGGGATTGTCGATACGCGCCGTTTCTGAACGGCTGAAGATGAGCAAGACGTCGGTTTCGACGTATCTGCTGCGGGCGCGGGAAGCCGGGCTTGCGGTCTGGCCGCTTCCACCAGGCCTGGACGAGGACGAAGTTCTCGAGCAACGACTATTCCGCCGAATGGGGCGACCTCCGCGCGATACCGACGAGCCGAATTGGCCGAAGGTGGCCAGCGAACTGAAGCGCAAGGGCGTGACGCTCAATCTGCTATGGCAGGAATACCGGGAAGCCCATCCGGATGGCTACGGCTATACGTGGTTTTGCTGCCGGTTTGCCGATCACGAAAACCGGGCCAAACCCACCTATCGCAGCCGTCACGTTGGTGGCGTGGCGATGGAATGCGACTATGCCGGCCATACGATCCCGATCATCGACCCATCTACTGGAGAGATCCGCGCGGCGCAGATCTATGTGGCAGTGCTGAGCGCGTCACAGTTGACATTCTCTTATGCCAGCTTCAGCCAAAAGCTGCCCGATTGGATCGAGGCGAACCAACGGGCCTTCAGTTACTTCGGTGGTGTATAGCA
>NZ_CBYB010000048.1 GCF_000577275.2 Rhizobium favelukesii | reverse complement strand
GCGCCGCAGTGGTGTGACGAAGACGACCATCTGCGACAACCTCAAGTCTGCCGTGGCGAAGGCGCTTTGGTTCGAACCGACGTTGAATGCGACTTTTGCCGCTTTCGCCGAACACTACGACACAACAGTGGTTCCAGCACGGCCCAAACATCCTCGGGACAAACCGTCCGCCGAAGGGACGGTTTTAATCGTCGAGAGGTGGGTCCTGGCCAGACTTCGAAACGAACGTTTCTTCAGCCTCGCTGATCTCAATATCCGCATTAGCGCTTTGATCGAGGACCTCAACACCCGAACGATGCGGCGATATGGCAAGTCTCGGCGCGCTTTGTTCGATGAAGTCGAGCGCTCCCAGCTCAAGCCGTTGCCTTCAACGCCGTTTGAGTATGCGGAATGGAAAGTCGCCAAGGTCCATCCCGATTACCATGTCGAGGTCGACAAGACGTTCTATTCCGTGCCGCACGGTCTTATCGGAAGACGGGTCGATATCAGGCTGACGTATCGGGCAGTCGAGATCTTCTTTGATCACAAGCGTGTCGCCAGCCACATCCGAAGCTCGCAGCGCTCCGGCCACATTACCGTCAATGAACATATGCCCAAGGCTCACCAACGCTACGCAAACACGACACCCCACACATTACGCAGGGAAGCAGCAAAGGTCGGAACCAATACGGCGACTTTTATTGAACGTCTGCTATCCGCCCGCCCGCATCCCGAGCAAGGTTACCGGTCTGCTCAAGGCGTTCTTTCCCTGGCGCGTCGATACGAATCCGATCGGCTGGAGCTTGCTTGCGCGCGAGCACTGGTCATCAACGCGTTGAGCTATTCGTCTGTCGCCAACATTCTCAGATCTGGCCTCGATCAGGCTCCGGCTACGAGCGAGGCTGTGAAGCCGGCACCGCCGCACGGCAATATCCGCGGCAAAATCTACTACCAATGAAGAGGACATCAGATGCTGACACATCCAACACTGGATCAGATGAATGCGCTTGGTCTTGCCGGGATGGCGACCGCCTATCGCGAGCTTATCGAGCAGGCTCATGGAAACGATCTTAGCTTCGACGAACGGCTGGGTCTGATGCTCGACCGCGAGATCGCCGTGAGAACAGACCGACGGCTGACAAACAGGCTCGCCACAGCAAAGCTTCGTTTTGCCAATGCTTCGATCGAAGACATCGATTTTGGATCTCACCGCGGTCTTGACCGCCGGAACGTCTTGTCCCTGGCTCAAGGTGCATGGTTGAAGGCAAACGAGAACCTAATCCTGACCGGCCAAACGGGCACCGGAAAAACATGGATTGCCTGCGCCTTCGCACGACAGGCGGCCCGCCTCGACTACTCAGTCCTCTACGTTCGTATGCCGCGGTTGTTCGAGGACCTAGCACTCGCCAGGCTGGATGGACGCTTTCCGCGCCTCATCGACAAGCTCGCACGCGTTCACTTGCTGGTACTGGATGACTGGGGAACCCATACATTGAACGACCGACAGCGCCTCGATCTGCTGGAAATATTCGAGGAACGATATCGGCGGAAATCGACCCTGATCACGGCTCAGCTTCCTGTGGCGGCCTGGCATGAAATGATCGGTGAGGCCACTTTAGCTGATGCGATTTTGGACCGTATCGTTCACAACGCACACCGCATAACGCTCGAAGGCGACAGCATGCGGAAACGAAAAATACCGGCGATCTTGACCGGTGGCGAAATAACCGAAATTAATCACCCGTAACAGCAACAAGGCAACCGGAACTCGATCACATCCGTTGTCCGCGACTTAGCGAAACGCTTGTCCGCGACTTTCTGAAAACGCTGTCCCAATTAAGCGAAATCCGCATATTGCGATCAGGTCGCCGATTAGATTGTTCCGCCTCATTCTTCTGGTCCCATAATGGGAGGGCTATAAAGGCCGATCCCGGAGAGAAGCGCGATACTGCGAAGACATCAATCACCATAGCTACGGACAGTCAGAAGGTGCTTGACCTCACCACGCCGAATAGAGAAGACAACCC
>NZ_CBYB010000047.1 GCF_000577275.2 Rhizobium favelukesii | reverse complement strand
GGCAATGACGGAGAGCTGAATGTGGAGCAGGGCGTCGCGCACCGCTGGGGCGAGCGCCTCCGCACGTGGTGTTGGGACAAGTTCGCGACCCTGCATCGAAAACAGCTCGTCGCCGAAATAGGTGCGCAGTCGCGCGATAGCCGCGCTCATGGCCGGCTGACTGAGGTTGATCATGCGTGCCGCTGCGGTCACGCTTCGTTTGGTCATCAGTGCGTCGAGTGCGACGAGGAGATTTAGATCAAGGCCTTTGAAACGCATATCTTCATATGTATCCATAATAGGGAAGGTCACCATCCGAACGATCAGTTCAGGCCAACATTTTGCCGAATAGACCTCGGCATCACGGCAGGACAGCTCCGACGAAGGGAACCCCCACGGCCTCTCGAAGACCTGGCCGAGCTTAAGGCCGCGGAAACCGACAAGCGTCAGTTCGTTCTGTCGAGGTTTCCTGACATGCGCCTTCGGATAACCTTCAGGACGTACTTTACGTGCGAAATGGATTGTGGTGCAGCTCGCTCCCCACAGCTTGTAGGGGGAGCGAGCATCTTCTTAGGCGCCAATTTCACCGGCAAACTCTGGCAGGCGGCCACCAGCTACGGATTAATGATGAGCCAGTCCGCGCCGCCTCATACAGGCCCTCGCTTGGCCTTCTCTTTGCCCGTCGTTGAAAAAATACGAGAGGACCGTGAAAGTCGCTGCCATTCAGGGCTTGCGTCGGCTTCGTTCCTACGGGCACACGGGATCGAATCTGCCTCCGGACAGATGATGGCCTCCGGACCCTGCTTCGTCAGCAGCCTCTTGGGCATACCAGGCGGGCAGATGTCATTAGTGTCGCGCCACTCGAATTTCGGCGGGATCGCGGCGGCCGAGGACGAGGACGCCGCGGACAACCAGTCCGCCACGTTCGGAGTGAGAACATCTGCCGTGGCAGCGACTTCTCTCCGCGATTTTCCTCAGTATATCGATGGAATCGCTCCGAGTCAGATCAAGGGATGGCCATACTAGTGCCCACCGGTCAGCCCATGCCATGCAAAGTCCGTATCCCATCAGCGCCCTGGGTATGGTTGAAAACTCATTCTAGCGAGATGCAAATCAACAGCAGGGTAGACGGTCACTAAAGCACCTAGCGGACGGTCTGGTAAATCATCGCGACGACTCGACTATGAGAAAATGCTTCTGTAATGGGCCTTTGTTCGTCAAGTCCCTCAGCACCAAAATCTCGTCACCAGGATCATGCTTCTGTCCGTGGTCAACACCAGGGTCGCCTCACCATGCCATAAGATCAGAACCGGCAGGCGAAAAACCACTTAACAAACGCCGGGAACTGTTCAGACGAACGGAGCCAGCTCTTTACCAAGTTCGAAATAGCTCGCGTAAGGTCCATGTGCGAAATGAACCCGCAACTCATGAAAGTTCCGTACCGTTTGGTCCAATGGGCGCATTTCTTGACGCCGAAGAATGCCGCGATCGGAAAGCTGCATCGCGGGAGCGCCGAGGAAATCTAAGATCGTTGCCATGCAAGCGTGGGGATCGCGAAGAAGCCTCTCATACTCGATTAAATGTATCTTGCTTGAATCAACGGCGTTCACCACGCGAGCGTGGAAATCGTCGGCAGCTTTGAAGTAAGCTTCGCATGTGGCGAATGATAACGTCACTGGTGGCGGTGGCGCGGCATTGTCCGAATCGAACTTAAGCCACTGGCGGGTTTGCCTTGCCTGCACAAACGATCTCAGTGATTCCAATGTGTTTCTGCGAATCACAAGGATAATCTTAAGGCCTGGCCAAGCGGCCAGCTCGGCAAAAAAACCTGGACGCTCTTGAAACTGAGGTTCGTTGATCTTGCAGCCCACATGCATCACCTTCTTGTCGCTTCGTAGGGGATAGCGCATGAAGGCACGTTCAAGGAGCTCGCGGTCGCTGAGTAGCAGGCGTTCTTGATCAGGCCAGTTCGTGTCGTATGTGTTGAGCAATTCACCGTTGCTCAGCACATTCGGATGCTCGTTTAAACATTCTTCCAAGTAGTGGGTACCGGTCCTTGGCATCGCAAGGATTGCAAATGGTTCAGGCGACAGTGTGGATTGGGTCATTCAGCGTGTCTCCATTTAACAGCGGTCGTTCCAGCAAAGAATCCTGGCTATCCATAGGCTCATCCAGTCTGGGGAGGCCGGCGCTGCTCCCCAAGTGCTGATCATCGTATGCCCCGCCTTGATCCTGACCTCGTCAGAGCTAGACCTTCTCGTTTGGTTGTGTTTGGCCCCGTTGCGCCGGCGCCTCCGCCTCTTTTCCTCATCTAAATCAGGACGGATTAAAGCAAGCTTTCTAATCGCGTTTGGCCAGATGGGTAAAATAGATTGTTTTTATGACATGCATCCACGCGGTTAATATGAGTAGCGAGCTGCATAGCCGAATCTTCAACAGCTGAGGACGTCATGCGGTGGAGCGCGAACACAGCGCTGTCTGGCAAAGTGACGAAAGTGTCAATTGGTATGGTTCACGGCAAGATGTTTCGGTGGTGCTTCTTTGGATGCATCACATATCCGTGAGATTAGGCTTACTCGTTAGATCTACGAGAATGGGTAATGTGCAATGTGCTCTTCAGCTATCCATTGTACAGATGGCCTACATCCAAACAATCGATTTTACCAATCGCACTAATACATAGCACAAGCTCCACACGATTGAGGCCAATGATGTTCTTCGTCATCGGACCTTCGGCGCAGACTAGCCGGATTTCGCCCGGCTCCTATGAGCATTGGGCTTGGACGGTCGCGCAAGCCTGATGGCAATTTTTCGCGATGCGACGCGCCTCAGGAATTAAGCAGCAGACACGTCGAAACACGAGCTAAAGGGAACAGAATGGTAGATCAACTCGCAACGGAAATCATTGCCATCATCAAGAGCCGCGTCGAATTAGAGAGCGGCGATGGAGGGACTGCATCGATTGTCGGCGAATTAACGGCTGCCACGGAATTGACCTCGATAGGTGTCGATTCGCTTGGTTTGGCAGACATCCTCTGGGACTTGGAAAAGGCCTACGGTATCAGGATCGAGATGAACACGGCCGAGGCCTGGTCGAATCTGCAGAACGTCGGCGACATGGTGGAAGCCATCCGCGGCTTGCGCACTAAGGAGGCTTGAATGGATAGGAGAGTTGTCATCACCGGAATGGGGGGCCTGTGCGGACTGGGCACCGACGCCACCTCCATCTGGAAACGGATGCGCGAAGGCCGCTCCGCCATTGGTCCGCTTCTCAATTCAGAGCTTCACGGGCTGAAGGGCATAGTCGGGGCTGAGATCAGGACGCTCCCTGAGCACGACATCGACCGCAAGCAGCTCGTCTCAATGGATCGTTTTAGTGTGCTTGCCGTGCTTGCAGCGCACGAAGCCATGCGTCAGGCCGGACTTTCCTGCAATGAAGGAAATGCCCTTCGTTTCGGCGCCACAGTGGGCGTTGGCTCTGGGGGATGGGACGCGACCGAAAAAGCCTACCGCACCCTACTTCTAGGCGGAGCGACGCGCACTGAGCTCTTCACTGTTGTAAAGGCGATGCCGAGTGCCGCCGCCTGCCAGGTCGGTATGAGCCTCGGCCTGCGGGGCCCAGTCTTCGGCGTTACCTCCGCATGTGCCTCGGCCAACCATGCGATCGCTTCGGCGGTAGACCAGATCAAGTGCGGTCGGGCCGACGTCATGCTTGCCGGAGGCAGCGATGCCCCACTTGTCTGGATCATGCTGAAGGCATGGGAAACTATGCGCGTACTCGCTCCGGACACTTGCCGACCCTTCTCCGCCGACAGGAAGGGCGTGGTACTCGGCGAGGGTGCGGGCATGGCCGTGCTGGAAAGCTATGAACATGCCGCTGCCCGCGGTGCAACGATACTTGCCGAGGTCGCCGGTGTTGGCCTTTCCGCCGATGCCTTCCACATCACCGCACCGGCTGTCCATGGGCCGGAGTCGGCGATGCGCGCTTGCCTTGCCGATGCGGGACTGAACGCCGAAGACGTGGACTACCTCAACGCGCACGGCACCGGCACCAAGGCTAACGATCAAATCGAAACCGCAGCCATCAAGCGCGTCTTCGGAGACCATGCCTATTCGATGTCTGTCTCTTCCACCAAGTCCACCCACGCGCATTGCCTCGGCGCAGCGAGTGCGCTTGAAATGATCGCTTGCGTGATGGCGATACAAGAAGGTGTCGTGCCACCGACCGCCAACTATCTTGAGCCAGATCCCGAGTGCGATCTGGACGTCACGCCCAACGTACCGCGTGAGCGTAAGGTGCGGGTCGCGATGAGTAACGCCTTCGCCATGGGCGGCGTGAACGCTGTTCTGGCATTCAGGCAGCCGTAAAAGTCATGTGAGTTGATCCTGTAGGTTCACCTCTTGAATGGGTATGAGAAGCCCTGTTTGTATCAGATTAAGGTGATTGCGTGCGTCGAGCGGCGTTGGGCGCCGGTCTCGTCAGGAGAAGGAGCGGCGGGTCTGGCAGCGGTTGAGGTTGGGCCTAGCGTTTCAGAGATCGCGTGATCGGCCTGCGTTCATGTGAGCCAGCTTTTCCGGTGGCGCAACGGATCTACGCGAGACGTCGTTGAGGCATTGCCAGCGTTTACCGGCATCAGCGGTGGAATGGTTCGCCTCTCGAGAGCCTGTATTTTCGACGAAAGCGGAGCTGGCAAGGTGTTGTCTGACCTACCCCGCGCATCAGCCGCGACATCGCTGCCGGCGGCTGCGGCGAGGAAGATACTATGAACCTGAGGTAATTGAATTCACAAGAGGATAAGACATGTTCGAATTGAACGGTCGGAAGGCGCTCGTCGCTGGCGCATCGGGAGCCATCCGTGGGGCGATCGCCCGCGTGCTGCATGCGCAGGGGGCAGCTGCCTTGAGCGAGGCAGGAGCCACCGAGCGCCTGCCCGGCAACCGTCGGCCGAGACCATAACGCAACGGGCATTCAGGTAGGTAAGAAGGAGACGTGATTCCATTGAACGACCGGATAGCCGGGCCGCAAAAAAGTTCCGGCTAATCAACCATTGCAGCCTGCCCGAGTTCGTCGGTGCAGGTGCAACTCGAACGAGTACCTGAGCATAGACAAGGCATAAATGTCTCTTATTCATCTTCGGCGGCTTGAAGCCGAATCGATCCACGTAATTCGAGAAGTCGTTGCAACATTCTCCAACCCGGTAGCACTTTATTCGATCGGCAAGGACTCCTCCGTATTGCTGCATCTGACAATGAAGGCGTTCTATCCCGGCAAGCCGCCGTTTCCGTTCCTGCACGTCGATACGAAATGGAAGTTCCGGGAGATGATTGAGTTCCGCGATCGAATGGCGCGGGAGCTGGGCTTCGACCTGCTCGTCCATGTCAATCAGGACGGGATCGATCAGGGCATCGGCCCCTTCACGCACGGCTCCAATGTTCACACCCACATCATGAAGACGATGGGGCTGCGGCAGGCGCTGGAGAAATACAGTTTCGACGCGGCGCTGGCGGGCGCGCGGCGGGACGAGGAGAAATCACGGGCCAAGGAGCGTATCTTTTCCATCCGCAGTGCCCAGCACGGCTGGGATCCGAAGCGTCAGCGCCCGGAGATGTGGAAGACCTACAATACGCGGGTGGGGCAGGGCGAAACCATGCGCGTCTTCCCGCTCTCAAACTGGACCGAGTTCGACATCTGGCAATACATCCTGCGCGAGGACATTCCGATCGTACCGCTTTATTTCGCGGCTCGGCGGTCAGTCGTTCGGCGCGACGGGATGCTGATCATGGTCGACGATGAGCGAATGCCGATCCAGCCCGAAGAGGAGGTTCTCGAGCACGAGGTCCGTTTCCGTACCCTTGGCTGCTATCCGCTGACTGGGGCGATGGAGTCCGAGGCTGCCACGGTTCCCGACATATTGCGGGAAATGCTGACGGTGCGCACGTCTGAACGGCAGAGCCGCCTGATCGACTCGGATGAAGTCGGGGCAATGGAGAAAAAGAAGCGGGAGGGCTACTTCTGATGTCATTTGTTCAATCCATACCGCCACATGACATTGAAGCGCATTTGGCCGACCACAACAACAAGTCGATCCTGAGGTTCATCACATGCGGGTCGGTCGACGACGGCAAGTCGACCCTGATCGGTCGACTGCTCTATGATGCGAAGCTGATTTTCGAGGACCAACTTGCAAACCTCGGGCGCGTCGGTTCTCCCGGTGCTGCCAACGGCGAGGAAATCGATCTCGCTCTGCTTCTCGACGGGCTCGAGGCCGAGCGCGAGCAAGGGATCACCATCGACGTCGCCTACCGTTATTTCGCGACGTCCAAGCGCAAGTTCATCGTCGCCGACACGCCCGGCCACGAGGAATATACGCGCAACATGGTGACCGGCGCCTCTACGGCAGATCTCGCCATCATCCTCATCGACAGCCGGCAGGGCATCCTTCAGCAGACCCGACGGCATTCCTATATCGCCTCGCTTCTCGGAATCCGCCATGTCGTGCTAGCCGTCAATAAGATCGATCTCGTAGATTTTCGACAAAAGGGTTACGACGAGATCGTCGCCGACTACATGGCTTTTGCAAAAGAGCTCGGTTTTGCCAGCATCCGGCCGATACCGATCTCAGCGAGAGACGGCGACAACGTCATCTCGGCTTCCCCCAATACGCCCTGGTACAGAGGCGCCGCGCTGCTCGAATATCTTGAAACGGTAGAGCTTGAGCCGATGGACCGGGCCAAGCCTTTCCGTTTCCCAGTTCAGATGGTCATGCGGCCGAACTCGGACTTCCGCGGCTATGCGGGTCAGATCTCTTGCGGCAGGATTTCCGTGGGCGATCCGGTCGTCGTCGCGAAAACCGGGCAGCGCACTTCGGTCAAGGCGATCGTGACCTATGACGGGGAGCTTGCGACGGCAGGGGAGGGCGAGGCGGTAACACTGGTCCTTTCCGACGAGGTGGACGCCTCCCGCGGCAATATGCTCGTAGCGCCTGGCGCCCGGCCCTTCGTGGCCGACCAATTTCAGGCGCATGTGATCTGGTTCGATGCGAGCCCGATGATGCCGGGACGAAGCTACATCTTGAGAACGGAGACAGACAGCGTCAGTGCGACGGTCACCGCACTCAAGCACCAGGTCAACATCAACAGCTTCGTCCGCGAGGCAGCGAAGTCGCTGCAGATGAACGAAGTGGGTGTCTGCAACATCTCGACACAGACGCCGATCGCTTTCGACGCCTACAAGGACAATAGGGCCACGGGCAATTTCATCATCGTCGACCGGGTGACGAACGCCACGGTCGGCGCGGGGTTGATCGACTTTCCGCTTCGGCGCGCGGATAACGTCCACTGGCATGCGCTCGAGGTGAACAAGGTCGCGCGCAGCGCCATGAAGAACCAGCTTCCTGCCGTTCTCTGGTTCACCGGGCTTTCGGGCTCCGGCAAATCGACCATCGCTAACGAGCTGGACAGGATACTTCACGCCCAGGGCAAGCATACCTACCTGCTCGATGGCGACAATGTGCGTCACGGCCTCAACCGGGACCTTGGCTTTACCGAAGAGGATCGGGTCGAGAACATCCGCCGCGTGGCAGAGGTGGCGAAGCTCATGGCCGATGCCGGTCTTATCGTCCTCGTGTCCTTCATCTCACCGTTCCGCGATGAGCGGCGAATGGCGCGGGAAATGATGGAGGAGGGCGAGTTCATCGAGATCTTCGTAGACACTCCGATCGAGGAGTGCGCACGCCGCGATCCGAAGGGCCTCTATGAGAAGGCGCTCGCAGGTAAGATCGCGAACTTCACCGGTGTATCCTCGCCCTATGAAACCCCGGAAAACCCGGAACTTCATATACGTACCGTTGGCCATCAACTGACAGAACTGGCGCACGCGATCGAGGAATTCCTTGACCGCAGGATGCAAGGCAAATGACGCCGCTTTCAATTGCGCAATACAGAAGCGAACCTCTTTCAATCTCTTTCCATGCGCCCACTGGGGATGTTCGCCGTCTTCTGCGGCGCCTCGCTGGTGGTCTCCGCGTGTAGCAACTCCCCGACACGAGGAGGTGGGTGGCTCAGCCGCGCATCCACGTCGATTGATGTTTCCGCCGGATGGCCGTCCCGCGCAGCGGCTATCAACAATCCAGAGGGATGAGTTATCCAAACGCTAGCGCGCCTAGACCGTCCATGCCGATCGACCGACGCTTCCGATTAATGACGATGATATCCATGATCGAAACGGCGTAAAGTCGCGACGAATTTGAGTCAAGGCATTAGGCGCCGACGGAGCAATGCGGTCGACAAGAAAAACGGTACTACTGCATAGAAGCAAAGAGCGCTTATATGTAGACCGACATTCACCAGCGGATTGCCGAGCATTATCGGACGGATAACATCGATCGAATGGGCCAGCGGCAAGAATCTTGTTGCGTGTTGAAAAGCGCCCGGCAGCTGGTCGACCGGGAAGACAGCGCCCGACAGGAATAGCATCGGTGTTATGACGAGCGTCTGATAAAATATGAAATATTCGTAGCTGGGCGCAAGTGCCGTGACGATCATCGCCAGACTCGCAAACGCTAAGCCAGTCAGGGCGACGACCGGCAGCGCATAAAGGAGGGACGGCCATTCCGCGTAGCCCAGCATAGCGGCGACGATACCAATTCCTGTACCCGCCAAAGAAGCCTTGGTCGCTGCCCACGCCAACTCACCGAGCACGATATCGCCGATCGTGACCTGTGTGTGAAGGATTGCTTCCCACGTGCGCTGAGCGCGCATGCGAGCGAAAGTTGCGTAGATCGTTTCGAAAGTCGACGCAGTCATCGCGCTTGTCGCCACCATTCCTGCCGACAAAAATGCAATGTACGAAACGCCGTCAACGCGCCCCACCATCACCCCCAAGCCCGCACCCAGGCCGAACAGGTAAATCAATGGGTCGGCGAGGTTACCAAGGATCGACGCTAGCGCGACCTTCTTCCACGCGAGATAGTTGCGGCGCCACACGGCAATCCAATTCCACCCGTTGGCGGGCAGAGCCGCCGCATAAAGCTTCCACATCCTTCAGTCCTTCAGTTCCCGCCCGGTTAGCCGTAAAAAAACGTCCTCAAGATTAGGTGGACGCTGTAGAAAGCGCACACCTGCGCGCCCATCCAGTTGGACTCGCACTTGCTTCGGGTCGAGCGCATAACAGAAGACGGTCTCGCCGCTCACCTCGATGTGGCGGGCATACGGACTGACCAATGCACTTAGCTCATGGGGATTCCCACCGTATATCTCAATCACCTGGCAACCGATGTGCTCGTCTATTAGCACGTGAGGTCGGCCTTCAGCGATCTTGCGCCCTCCTTCGAGCACGCACAGCCGGTCGCACAGCCGCTCTGCCTCTTCCATGATATGTGTGGTCAGGAGAATCGTCTTGCCGCGTGCCAACAGCGACCGCAGCCGTTCCCAAATTAAGTGACGTGCGTGCGGGTCAAGTCCAGTGGTCGGCTCATCCAATATCAGGAGCTGGGGGTCGTTGATGAGTGCACGTGCAAGTGTCAGCCGCCGCTTCATGCCGCCAGATAGATCCGAAACACGAGCATCCGCCTTGCTTTCGAGGCGAGCAAACTCAAGGAGCGACGGGATGACCGCTTCTATCTCGCGCGTACTCATCCGGAAATAGCGCCCGAAGACCAGCAGGTTCTCACGCACCGTGAATTCAATGTCGAGGTTGTCGAACTGCGGAACTACACCGATACCCATGCGTGCCAAACGAGCCCGCGCGGGCACTGGCACCCCAAGCACCGTGATCTCGCCACTACCAGGCGTTGTCATGCCGAGGATCATGCGCGTAATCGTACTTTTGCCCGCACCGTTCGGGCCTAACAGACCGAAGCACTCACCGGCCGCAACAGTGAACGACAGTCCGTTAACTACGGGCTTGTTACCGTATGACTTTGTTACGCTGGCAAGATCGATTGCCACGGTTGGTATGGAGCCGGGTTTGGAAGTCTTAACGCTTAGACCCGTGTCGCCCTCCGTCACGAACGGATTCAGCTCAAGCCGACGCGGAACGTCTTGGGCCAACTCACCATCTAACAATTGATCTTTTACTGCCTGTCTCATGTGTCACTCTCCGCTGCAAGTGCAGTCAGGTGGCACCAGCCGTGAGCTTTGTATTGGGATCTGCTTTGCCCCGCTGACTGGTACGTTTGGCGCGGAACCGCGCGACAGCCAGTCGCTATTCGACAATGTACACAACGCATAAGCTTTCACGGGAAGTAAGAGAAAGAGGTTGATGGGTGTGTGCAGAACGAAACCAAGAAATCTAAGTTGGCGAGAATGCAATGCTACCACGCTACAGCGTATCATGGTCATGGATGCAATCATCAAAATCGTCCACCATGGCACTGTGGCCGTCATTATGAAATGCGCCAGTCCCGTCACTAAGGAAAGGGCGAGTAATAGGGGCCCGACGTTCTGCGCGACTACGTCCAACGTGAGATAGCGGTCGAGGCCGCGCAGTAGAGGGAGTGCTAGAAATGTGTCGCGGAACGTGCTGCGTGCCCAACGCAGTTGTTGACGCAGATACGATCCCAGCCTATCCGGAACGACTGTCGCCACTATCGCGTCATGAACATATTCAGTTCGAAAGCCTGCCTTCAACATGAGGATCGTCAGATGGCGATCCTCACCGAAGTCGCTTGGTTTGCCGCGGAACAGTTGCGTTTCGTACTGACCAAGCAAAGAAGCGAGCGCGGACCTGCGGTACATAGCACATGGGCCGCAGCAACACATAACGGCACCGAAACGAGCCTGTGCCGCGCGCTCTTCGTTGCAGGCAAGCCAATACTCCATGTCGATTAATCGCGTCAGCCAAGTGTCACTTCTATTGCTAGCCGTCAATTGGCCCATGGCCGCACCGACCTCTGGATCTCGCATCTTCGAGGCAAGCTTCGAGACAACGTCGAAAGCGATCGTGCTGTCTGAGTCCACATTCAGCACCAGATCCCCAGAGGATTGACCTATCGCAGCGATCTGTGCTTTCCGCTTTCCGACGTTCTCTGGGAGCAGAATGAAGCTGAACCTCGGATCGCGCGCATAGGAATCATGTACACGCACGATAGCCTCTCGGTTCCGAGAACCGTCGTCAACAACGTAGACTCGCAGTTCTCCAAGATAATCCTGGTCTGCAATGGACGCTAGGCACGCCGAGAGGATGCCTGGATCCTCATTGAAACTGGGGACGATAACATCCACGGCTGGCAGAGGGCCGGTCTCGATCGGTGCTGCCGACACTGCTGGACCGTTTAAAGGCCGAGCATATAGGACTTGCATGCTCTTGTAAGCCGTCAATAGCAGCGCGTAGATCGAGATAGCGGCGGTGCTGGTTGTGTCAAGCAGATACATGGGTTCTCGTCTGTTCAGTTATGCGGGGAAGTGGACGAATCGCAAAACCACGCTCATGCAGCGCCGGGATAATACGGGAAAGCGCCGTGAGAGTTTGGTCACGCAGAGAGGTAACCGCGCATTGGCCCAACTCGTCGGGAGGACATCCGTCGTGCAACAGCACGATTGCACCGGGCCGAACCGAGGCCAGCACTACATCGACAATCGCATTGGCGCCAGGGCGAGACCAATCTCGCGGGTCTGCCGACCAATGTACCGCAGTCAGCCCAGCGCCCGCCGATGTTGTAAGCACTTCCTCGCTCCAGACACCGTAAGGTGCTCGTATGTGTCGGACGGCCGCCTGAGGACAAGCGGCGATAATGGCCTCATTTGCCTCAATTATCTCGCGTTCAAGTTCGAGAGGCCCACATGTTGACAGGTCCGGGTGTGTCATCGTGTGGTTAGCCACTTCGTGACCTTCCGCGACAATCCGTCGGATGAGTTCCGGCTGGCTTTTCGCATACGCACCGATGACGAAGAAAGTCGCCGGCGCGCCGTATTCAGCCAGCACATTCAGGATTTGCGGCGTCCAGTATGGATTGGGGCCGTCGTCAAACGTCAAGTAAATACTACGATCTTCGGTCCGGTCATCGCAGTTACTCGGCACCTCGCATATATAATCGGGGCGCTTCATAGCTCCATTCCGTTTCGTTCAATCAATGTGCCTGGCGGCCAGTCGCTCATCGGTTGTCCAACCGGGAATACTACTACGAGGGGGTCCTCGGTGCGCGTGGAGGGGAGATCCGGATGGGCTTCTGGGATGCTCGACCGCACACGAACTCCGGTCAAAATGCTAGCCATACCGTGTTGGCAGTATCTCTCAACGTGGTTCCGCATGGCGTGCCGAACCGTACCAAAGGCGAATGGGACGCCAAGCTCCCGCAGACTTGGAGACAAAGCACCTACCGAGTGAGCGATGCCCATTTTTTCCAGATCGGGTCGCACCGCGTATAATCCCAGTTCAGCCACAAGCAGATCAGTGTCACCAACCTTAATAACACGGCGCAACACCCCCATATGGCTTGCTATCCCGAGCGAGTCGTAAGCAATTGCACGGCGTTCCGGCCTCGCGCCGGCCCAACTGCGGCCGCCCTCGAATGGTTTCGCGTGGAACGCTCCTGTTGGCCCATAAGTTTTTCGAAAAAACTCTGAGAGCTCCTGGTGGTCTGCCCGTTCCAGCTGATTTTCCCAGCATAGTTTCCACTGCACTTTTAAGGACATGTAAGAACTCCAGTGTGTTGTTTCTTCAAAGCACGGTCGAAGCGGTGAGTACCCGGCAAGTCACACCGGGGACACAAACTGTAGCGCTGGACCGCTGGCCGAGCGCTTAGGCGACGGATCCAAATTCGAAACCATCCTGTACTTCTGAAACTTTTCTCACGCCGCACCTTGATTTCATTAACCTCAGGCTTCTCTAATAGGACTCTGCAAGGTTGGTAAAATTGATTGTTTGGATAACGATCATCTGCGCTATGGATGCCGCACATGCGTTTCAAAGGCCTAGATCTAAACCTCCTCGTCGCGCTCGACGCGCTGATGACTGAGCGCAAGCTCACGGCCGCCGCACGCATGATCAACCTCAGTCAGCCGGCCATGAGCGCGGCTATCGCGCGACTGCGCACCTATTTCGGCGACGAGCTGTTTTCGATGCAGGGTCGCGAACTTGTCCCAACACCACGTGCGGAGGCGCTCGCCCCAGCGGTGCGCGACGCCCTGCTCCACATTCAGCTCTCCGTCATTCCC
>NZ_CBYB010000046.1 GCF_000577275.2 Rhizobium favelukesii | reverse complement strand
CATTGATCCTCAGTCGGAGACGTCTTAGGAGTTGCCAAGAGCATTAACTCTGATATTGACCAAGAATTCCTCGGATTTCTGCGGATCGAAACGCCCATCGATAGTAAATTGTTGATATTCCGGCTGCTCTTGATGGCCTTTGAGTATACTCTTGCGCTCCCACTTGCGTACCCGATGCTGTCCGTCCTGCGTTTAGCAGCCGCACCTTTGAATCATGAACGTGTTCGGCAGCCGGTGGGACCCCCCGCTGCTTCCTTCAAGCAGTTTGTGTTCTTCGGCATTCGCCTCAACCTCAGCAACTGAATCCGTGTTACTCTCGTCAGCGGTACCTCAAGCTTCACAGGGCTCAGTGAACTACAGACTCAACGACTCAACGTTACTGAAGAGAGGAACTGACAACATTCGACACGCCCTCAATAAAGATCTCGGTTTTACCGTTTTACCGATGCGGATGGGGCTGAAAACATCAGACGAATTGCTGAAGTTGCGAAGTTAATAATGGACGCAGGATTGATCGTACTGGTTGTGTTTATCTCGCCGTTTCTCCGTGAGCGGGAGTTGGCGCGCGAATTACTTGGTAAGAACAATTTTTCGGAAGTTTATGTTGGTACGACACCTGTGAAAGCCGCGATCCGAAGGGCTTGTGCAAGAAGGCCCGAAGCGGTTCATTGCCCAACATGACAGGCATAGGCAGCCCCTACGAAAGGCCACTCGCACCAGACATTGCTGTGCACGGCGCAGGTCCGCCAATCGAAGAGAGTGTCAAGGCTATCGCATCTCTCTTGTTGCCGAAGGGGTAGCGGCCGCACGAAACCAATCCTTATGCGCATATCGACACAATGCACCCCACTAGTTGTTACCGTGGAGATTTCGTTTTGAGACGCACGATGGCGTCTGGATCTGAAAGGGTTCGAATCATCGAGGAAGTTGTTCCTGTCTTCTGTCCAGCGTAGGGCACAGCGTATCGATGCCATCTCGGTCAGAAGGATGATTGCTCATCGTCGGCGGCATAGACGTTGATGATATTTCCATAGCTCCGTTGCTGGAGAGTGATCAATATGCGGGATTGGGCAGAAGCGCGGCTTGATAACGCCTAACAGCCGCGACTACACTCGATGCCATACTCGCCAGGGATGTCTGCATCGGCTTCGCCGCTTATTTGATGCCTACTCCATCAGTCTTCACTGGGTAGCCTCCTCGCCTCGACAGTAACGGGCAGGCGGGTGTTCTGCGGCAGCTCGGGGAGGGCTAGCCGCCATCCATTCCTCAGCAATACAAAGCCGCCCCACAGATTTTCATTCTCGACCGAAATCACCGGCTCCTCGAGATCTTTCTTTGGAATATAAACCGACAAATCGGCGCCGTTTCTACGAACGGTCACTTTCATCTGGCTATCCCTTCTTTAAGACAAGTGGCGATTTCAGAAGTCCCCGGAGTTGCAACCTCCAGGCTCGTTATTTCATAGGCACGCATCCCGACGATGGTGCCGCGATCAACCCATTCGACCGCATAGATATAAAATTGCTGAAGAAAGGTGCCCACGTCGCGCACAAAGCCCTCGTCGCCCTTGCGCACGAGATTTTCACCGATGTCCTTCCCAGGATAGGTGCCGTCATTCCTTACTTGGCGGGTGGCGCGGACCCGCTCACCCGGCCTAAACCGCGGTCGCTCACGGATTTCAACTTCCTGTTCGCGTAGAAGGCCCATGGCCGCTCCTCTCATCCTTGTGCTGCAATTATCGATTGGTGGTCAAGCCGGGACGCAAGTCTTAGGCACCGGACACACCGAGGCGCATTGCTGCGTGTCGAATTCTCCCTTGCACTCGGTGCACTTCTTAGGATCGATAACGTACTTTTCCCCCTTGAAATTGATTGCATCTGAGGGACATTCGTATTCGCATGCGCCGCACTGGGTGCATTGGGACGCAATGATCTTGAAGGCCATGTTCTAGCTCCAGGTTCAGTCAGAAGGCGGCTCAGGCCGTTGCAACCAACGGTTTAACACCAAACTCGGCGGCGTAAAGCTCACCGATCGCAGTTTCGATGTAGTCATAGCCAAAAGCGTCCGTTGCTCGCACACCCGCTTCTGCTAGTTGTTTCTTTGGGGAATCACCGATCTTGGCACAGAGTAAGATGTCTATGCCTTCGAGCGCACTGATGATGTTATAAAGGGTGGCCTCCTCGCCCCAGCCGCCGAGGCAGTACTGTTCGACCTTGCGATGCCCTACCAAGTTAATCCCTTTCTGAGAGACTGCGTAAACTTGGAGTTCCGTCGCGTGCCCGAAGTGTTCGTTGATTCGGCCGCCGCCTTTGGTGGTCACGGCAACATGAAGCCGTCCGCCGGACTCTGCGGACGTGACAGCTGTGATCGCGTCCTTCCTTGCCGCCAGATGATCTCCGCGCTCCAACGCGACTAGCTGGCGGTAGGCGTGGCGCTTGCTGGCGTTGTAAGTAATATCGCTGGAGATGTGGTCTCGCGTAAACTCTCGCCTGCGATCATCGCCGAGTAGACCAACAGCGTCGGCGCGGCACTGCCTGCAATGGCGCATCAGCTTGGCGCCGCCTTCCAGGCGATCCTGAAGCGCCTCCAGTTCTAACGGCTGTGGACCACGCTGGCCGGTCAGTCCGTAATAGGTACCGTGTGAAGGCTCGGAAATCAGCGGCATCACGTTATGCATGAATGCGCCGCGGTCCCTGACCCATCTGTTGACCTCGACGAGGTGCGCGTCATTGACGCCCGGGATCATCACCGAATTGATCTTAGTGAGGATGTCTTTTTTTTTCAGCATCTCCAACCCCAACATTTGCCGCTCGTGAAGGATCCTGGCGGCTTCGATGCCGGTGTAGCGACGGTGCCCATAGAATATCCAGGGATAGATCTTTGCCCCGACCTCCGGGTCCACCATGTTGATGGTGATCGTAACGTGATCAACATTCATCTCGGCAAGCTCATCGACATGGTCAGGCAGCGCGAGCCCATTAGTCGAGATGCATAGCTTGATATCGGGGATTTCCCTCGCGACACGTTCGAACGTTGCTTTTGTCTTCTTCCAATCGTAACAAGCGTCGCCCGGCCCGGCGATGCCGAGGACGGAAAGCTGCGGCACTTCGCTGGCGACCGCAATCACCTTACGCAGCGCTTGGTCCGGAGTAAGCTTTTCCGATGCAACCCCCGGTCGACTTTCGTTGGCGCAGTCATATTTACGATTGCAGTAGTTGCACTGGATGTTGCAGGCTGGCGCGACCGCGACATGCATGCGGGCGAAATAGTGATGCGCTTCTTGCGAAAAACAGGGGTGGTCCTTGATCCTTTCCCAGGTCGCCGGATCTATGTCGTCCGGCGCCGAAAGGCCGCAGGAGGAAGGTGCGTAGCCGACAGATTTTGCGGCCCGCGGCACTCCGTCGAGGGATGCTTTCCTGGTAGTCTCAAGCTGTATCATCGGTTGCGGCATCGCACGGCTCCATTGACGAGTTAACTTTACAGCTTCAGACGCAAGAGCAATGCCAATTCAAAAAATGGTAATGTTTCCACGCAATAGCTTGCGTGTCCGTTTTGCGAGCTTGCTCGCTACAATGGTTTTGTCGAACTTGCGACAGGGCCACGTCGCACACGGTGTGTCGCGTTAGACCAACTGAAGACAAAAGTGACGCTCATGAAGTCCATGATCACTCGCCGTTAGAACTTTTTGACCTCTATACGAAGCCGGCGCAGAGCATAGCCGACTTGGCGCGGCGTCAGGCCGAGGATACGAGCCGCCCTGGCCTGAACCCAACCGGCCATCTCCATTGCATTGATTAGTCGGTCACGGTCGGTCAGACTCGGTGCGCCGATTGTGGATGCGGGACCGCTTGTAGTGCCGGAGTTGGCCGGTGGTCCGACTAACACCCTGTTGCCCGGAACGAGGTCGCTGATCGCGGTGTTGCAACTATTACAATCAGCTCCTTTCCCGAGGAGCGAAGAAAAGCATCGGCCCTGTTGACACGCGAAATCTGATGGAACGATCGTATTTTTACCGGCTAGAGTGGCGGTTCTTTGTACGCAGTTTTCGAGCTCGCGAACGTTACCGGGGAAGTCGCATCGCGACAAAATGTCCAGTGCCGATGGCGAGAAGTCAACGTTTCGATCATTCTCCTCGTTGAATCGCTTGAGGAATACTTTCGCTAGACGCGGAATGTCACCCTCGCGCTGCCTCAGCGGCGGCAAAATAATGGGCACCACATTGATCCGGTAATATAAGTCGGCTCTAAACGTCCCGCACGCAACGGCCGTCTCGAGGTCTCTGTTGGTGGCGCATATGAGGCGAACATTAACTTTAAGCGTCTTCGTTCCGCCGACCCGCTCAAGTTCACCCTCCTGCAACACGCGTAATAACTTCGCTTGAAATTCTGGCGATATTTCGCCTATTTCATCCAGCAGCAACGTGCCACCATCCGCCAGTTCGAAACGGCCTGCACGCTGCGAGATCGCTCCTGTAAAAGCGCCTTTTTCATGCCCAAACAGCTCGGATTCCAGAACACCCGACGATAGTGCGGCGCAATTCAGTTTCACGAAGGGCTTCTTTCGCCGTGCCGACAATTCGTGTATCGCCCTTGCAAAGGATTCCTTGCCGGTGCCGCTCTCGCCCCTCAAAAGCACAGCGGAGTTGGTCGTCGCCACGATAGCGGCGGTCTGGACGACCTCCTTGAGCGCAGGACTCTCTCCGACAATCCAGCTGATTTGCGTTCGCGGGGTGGGGCCAGGCTTTCCCTCGACGCGGGAAATCCGCTCTGCTCGTTCCTCGATTATTGATTCGCCATCTCTGCAAACATCTCGATTGAGCCGGCTGGCCGATCCGGTGAGGTTGGCGACCATGGTTAGGAAAAGTATCTCCTCCTTGTAGTTATCACTGGTGGTGCCAGTCTTAACGCGATCAATCCATAGTGCCCCGAGCACCACCTTGCCCGCCTTGATGGGGACCCCCATGAAGGTAACGGCAAGATTGCCGTCTTGAGACGTCCGCAATGTAGTGTTGAATAAGTCCGATTTCCTAATATCAGGCACGACGAGTGCCGCACCGGTAGCGATGATATGCTCTATTGCCGCCTTCGGTTTGATCGTGGGAGTGGGTGAGGGAGAGTCACGGCCGAAGCCGGAGCATATGGTTACCTCTGCCTTCCCTTCCTCGGCTGAAATCACGATCTCGCCGTGGCGCATTGGCAGAAGCAAAGAGAGGCTATTCAGCACATTAGAAAATGCAATCTCAAGACGAGAGGAAGCGAGGAGGTCTCTCGATATCCGATAGATTCCACTGCGCCACATATCCGGGTTATGCGTGTTCATGACCGATTGCTCGCCCGCCGGCCGAACTCTATCGGAGTATGTAAACCCGTTTGGTAGGCTGCCCATAGTTTTCTACCCCCAGTGCGCGAACTTTGTTGTTCGAGCATTCGGAAGTTTTATACCTCCATTCGGAACCGCAGAAAAAATAAAATGATATGCAAGCTGTCATGACGATTCCTTTATCTGCCGTCGCTTAGCAGAGGGCGGTCAATGCATTCTGAGCTGGAGATGGCCCTCATCATCCGAACTTGAAGAGGATCCCGAACCCGCCTCGCGGATAATTCCACTCGATGTCACCATTTGCTTCGCATAACACTCTGCATGTGCCGCACTCCATGCAGCCATCCACAACAATTTCCACCTGCCCGGCATCGTTCTCCTCATAGCATTTGGCCGGACAAATTTGCGTTAACGCAAGCAGGTTCGGGCTTGGCGACAAATGCGGTCGCACTTTTATGTGTGGGCGCCCCGTATCGACCAGATAACGATTTTGGTAGAGTTTGTCTTCGATGCGTTCCATTGTCGTGACCTTCATCTGAATTCTCCTTTAGCGCCAGGCCAAGGCGAGACGGACCGCGTCACTGACCAACCCCCAACGCGAACGTGCCTTGACGAAGGCGGCGGATGTCGCCTTTTCGCTCTCAATCTTAGGAGTACCGTCAACGCGCACGAAATTCTGCGCGGCCTGCGATATCAGCTTCGGATAAGTCGTGAAAAAGCTTTGACGATTGTTATGGAGGAGGGCGGGCATATCTTTGTGCTTCATCAGGTCTTTCATAACGAAGGACCTGTCCAGCATGCGCTTGTAGAGGGAGAGGTTCTGCGTGGTCATGGCACCTCCGCGGCATTTTATCTGAAAAATTGATTCGCCGACCATACGCCCCGAAGCCATGGCAAGGTTGGAACCCTCGCGATGCACGGCATTGTTGAGTTGCGCTGCGTCGCCAACGACGACCCAGCCATTGCCGAAGAGCTGCGGGATTGCCTTGAAGCCGCCCTCCGGGATGAGATGCGCGGCGTATTCTTTGACCTCCGACCCCGCTATCAGCGGTCGGATCGAGGGATGGCCCTTGAAGGCGTCGAGAAGAGCGTACGGTTTTTCCATGGTTGATGCTAAGCCGGAGACGAGGCAGCCGATGCCAAGCGAAATTGACTCTCTGTTGGTATAGAGGAAGCCCAGTCCGGCCATTCCGCGTGAGATTGTCCCGCCTGCTTCGATCACGCAGCCTTCGTCTTCGGTCAGGCCGAAGCGCTCTGCAATGACTTCTTCCGGCAGGAAATGCATTTCCTTGACGGCGAGTGCAACATTTTCCGGCTTCGGCATCTCGCGCAATCCGGCCCGTGTGCCGAGGAGCCCATTTGCCCCTTCAGCGAGAACGACGACATCCGCAAGGATCACGTCGCCGGTGCGGTCCGTGTGGACGCCTATCACCTTACCACTCAAATCCTGGGCAAGTTTCGTCACCGTTGTCTCGCATAGTACCGTGCCGCCCGCCTCACGCACCTTTCCTGAGAACCACTTATCGAATTGGGCGCGGATGATAGTGTAGCGGTTTGGCCTCTGCTCGTTGAAGTCATCCGATCGATAGTGCATTCCTGTGTGCGACGTATCGTCCATTATCCAGAACCGCTGCTCGACCAGATGCCGTTCAAGAGGCGCGTCGTCGCGGAAATCGGGAATTATCGTCTCCAACGTATTGGCATACAATATGGCGCCTTGAACGTTTTTGGAGCCCGGATACTCTCCGCGCTCCAATTGCAGCACATTCAGACCGGACCTAGCCATCGTGTAAGCAGCAGCGTTGCCGGACATACCGGCTCCGACTACGATGGCGTCGAATTTCTCCTCGCTCATTGGACCTTCCTCAGTTCACTAGTTTCCGATGATCGCGCGGCGCCAATCGCCTCGTGAAGGCCGCGGTCAATGCTGGAAGGAACCGGATTGCATCAGCAACAACGCCCACGTGGGCGAAATCGAAGATCGGTGCGTTCCGATCGGTGTTGATAGCGACAATAAAATCAGCTCCTTCGACGCCAACCCGATGCTGGATTGCGCCCGATATTCCGGCTGCAACGTAGAGCTTGGGTCGGATCGTCTTGCCGGTCTGACCGATCTGTCGATCAAACGGCATCCAACCCTTTTGGACCAGCGGTCGCGAACAGCCAAACTCACCGCCGATCGTCCTCGCGAGATCCTTCACGTGCTGCAGGTTCTCGGCTGCGCCGAGCCCGAGCCCGCCGCCAACCACGACATCGGCGTAGGCGAGATTGGCATCTTCCGATTGGCTGTCAGAGAGGAAGCCAAGGACTTTCGTGATGATCTCTTCCTCGACCATTATCAAATCATGTCGGATAACGCGTCCGATTGGCTTAGCCAATCGCTGCGGCATCGCCATGACCCTCGGACGCACTGTTGCCATTTGCGGACGGCAGTTGAGAGTATAGATAGTGCACAGCAAAGAACCGCCGAAGGTCGGCCGTGTTGCCGCGAGGGAACCATCTACATCGACGTCCAGTTCCGTGCAGTCGGCCGTGAGCCCTGTCTGCAAGGTAGTTGCCACAGAACCCGCAAGGTCGCGGCCGAGCGTGGTCGCGCCCAGAAGCAGAATTTCAGGTTTATGGCTATTGACCAGATCTGTCAGGGCTTTGGTGAATGGCTCATTTCGATAGTCTACTAGTAGCGGCGACTCAATAAGGTAGGCGAGATCGGCCCCATAAGCGAAGGCGTCTGCAATGGCAGGCCCGGTCCCCACTCCGTCCGGCGGCCCGACGACCACGCCAGCAAGCTGAACGCCCAGCTTGTCGGCAAGCTTGCGGCCTTCACCGAGCAATTCGAGGGACACGGGATGGACCTGGCCCCGCTCCAGCTCAATGAAGACCCAGACGTGCCGATGATCCTGATAATGCTTCGGCAACTCCTTCTTCATGCCGGCACGGCCGGTGGCTTGAGACGGCGTCTCACTTTTTTGGATTTCCATCATGCGCTCCTCCTTGCCGCTCACGCGCTGCCATTGGATGAAAGCTCACCCTCCAACGCAGGTTGGTTGGTGAAGATTGATGCGACCACCTCGTCAGCGACATCGCCAACGGCTTTGTCGGTTGTGTCGATTTGCATAGCTTTTTGCGCTCGGGCGGTGGGAGCGAATACGCGTTTCACGACCGTCGGCGACCCTCTCAAGCCGCAGCTAGCCAGTTCCTCAATTCCAGCGTCGGCCGCACTCCACTTCAGAATTGGGGACCGGGCGGCACGCAAAGCATCATCGAGAGAGCCGCGGCGGATAGAATTGACACCCTCCAGCATAGTGATAAGGCACGGAAATTTGCTCTTCAGCATCTGCGTGCCGCCTTCCGAGCGCCGCTCAACGGTGATCTCGCGCGCATGGCGATCGATAGAAGCGATTTTCGTTATATAAGTCAGCTGTTGGAGATTCAGACGCTTGGCAATTCCAGGCCCGACCTGGGCGGTGTCGCCGTCGATCGTCTGCTTACCGGTGAAGACGATATCAGGCGCGCCAAAGCTATCGCCAATCTTCGCGATTGCTTGAGCGATAGCGAATGAAGTCGCCAACGTGTCGGACCCCGCAAAGTGACGGTCGGTCAAAAGTATCGCGCGGTCGGCGCCATAAGTGAGCGCCTTGCGCATCGCTTGCTCTGCCATGGGTGGGCCCATAGTGAGGACAGTGATCGTCCCCCCATGGCAGTCACGCACTTTGAATGCCTCTTCGAGCGCGAAGAGATCGTACGGGTTGATGATTGTCGGCACGCCTTGGCGCATGATGGTATTCGTCACCGGATGGACGCGAATCTGGGCCGAGTCCGGCACCTGCTTGATACAGACTACGATGTGCATGATGACTTTGGGCTCCCGATCGAAGTGGATTGGCGTTTCTTACTAAGCATTACTCGTGCCAACCACGTCGGGGGTAGGTAAACCCCCTGAAATCTTAATGTGTTCCATTTGTGAGGGTTCAGCGACACGACGGATCCTGTCGGATTGGAGACATTTGTGTCGCAACCCTGCTGCACTTATTTCTGTCCGACTGAGGTCAAGTTGGGGCCTAATGGTACAAAGATGCGACGCGGCGCGGCGGCCTTTGTCGGATCGCGGTCCTTGAGCACCTTGAAGACTCGATGGGAAAGCGGTGAAGAGTTTGCGAAGTCTTCGTAAGCGCGTGCGAGAGTGGCGCGCGCGCAAGCAGCGATTGCCTTGTCCGGGAGGTTTGAATGATCCTCCTCGGCCAGATATTGCCCCATGCGCTTCATGATGTGGAGCCGCGAGACATTGAGCACCTTCACATCATAAGAGACGCCTAGGACTTCGAAGAATTCCTCAGTAGCCGACAAGCGCTTTAACCGCTCAAGAATGTTGGTAACATCAATGGGATAGCTCTCGCCCGCACAACTGTTCATTTGCCTTTTCCTTTGGTGGTCTACAATTCGCTCGAATCCGAGGCGCCGCCGCGTGGTTCGCAGATTGAGAATGCGACGCGGTTGAGAGCGGCGACGCCGCTCACGGTATTATCCGGGACTTGCGCTGAATTGGGAGGCCCAAAAGCGCCCGTGGCACGAACCTCGTCGATCTCTTCGGCGCGCAGACCTATCGATCCCGCATTGAGGACGCAGGCCGAAGTGAGCGAGTGGACGGTCTCCATTCGTCTCGCGGGGTGAGGTGACGCCAGGGGCCTTGTTAGCGGCGTTTTATTGTGGAACATCGCGGTTTCTGGACCTCGGTTACTCTCAAGCGGATAGCGGGATTGGAAGGCCGGCATCACTTTGCCTGCCCCCTGGAGACGGGGGCGGCGCCGTCACGTAGCTGCGCCACGATTCCTGGTATTAGTTCGAGCACTCGATCGACGTCCTCATCGCGGTTATAGCGTGAAAAGGAAAAGCGAACTGCCCCGAGTGGCGTAACCTGGCGAATGTTCATGGCCGTTAGAACATGGCTCTGCACCGAGGAACCAGAAGTGCAGGCGGAGCCCGAGGAGCAAGCGATGCCATGGCGATTGAGCACAAATTGTATTGCTTCGCCGGCAATGCGATCGAAGGCGACGTTCGTGGTATTCGATAATCGTGCCAGGGGGTCGCCGGTGACGAAGGTCCCGGGGATGCGCTCAAGAAGTCCTCTCTCCAATCGATCGCGGAGCGATTTTACGCGTTTGTTTTCCTCGTCCATGCGCTCCAATGCGAGCTCGGCCGCCTTGCCTAAACCTACGATCCCGGGCGTGTTCTCTGTGCCGGCGCGTCGGCCGCGCTCCTGATGACCGCCCCTTACGAGTGCCTCAAAGGGCGCATCGCGTTTTATGTAGAGGGCGCCGACGCCTTTCGGTCCATGTAGCTTGTGGGCGGAGAGCGACAGCATGTCGATTGCCGTCGATTTCAGGTCCATCGTCTGCTTGCCGACCGCTTGCACTGCATCGGCGTGAAAAAGTGCGCCAACTTGCTTCGCCATCTCAGCGAGCCTTTCGACGGGGAATATTGTGCCTGTCTCGTTGTTCGCCCACATGATCGAAACGATTGCGACGCGATGGGTGAGGGCGGTCCTGTAGGCATCAAGGTCGAGGCGGCCATGGTGGTCCACCGGGATCCTGTGCACTTTGACGCCGCGCGTCTTCTCAAGGTGTGCGCATAGCGTCAGCGCGGCCGGATGCTCTACCGCCGAAGTCACTATCTCCGTGCGCCCGGGATCCATCTCAAGACCCGAAAGAATCGCTGTATTAACGCTTTCGGTCCCGCCCGAAGTGAAAGCGATCTCATGGTCAAACTTTGCGCCGGTCAGCGCTTGCAACTGCCGCCGCGCCGTCTTAATCGCTGCGCTGGCGGCGGCGCCGCTGTCATGCATCGATGAAGGGTTGCCAAACTGGTTCAAAAAGAACGGTAGCATCGCATGAACAACTTCGGCATCGACTTGTGTTGATGCATTATTATCGAGATAAATAGCTTCCATTAGATACCACTCAACGACCGATGTGACACAAACATTGCAACTGTGTCGATCCCGCTTGCAGGTTCGCATGCGATGTGATTAGCCACAGGACTTGCCGCAGGCGCACTTCTCCAGCGGGTTAGGATGATCGATGATAAAACCGAAGGAACCCGGATCCGTGACGAAATCCAAGGTCGAGCCGGCAATGTGGGGTTGAGATCCTGCGTCCACGAACACCTTGACCCCACCCGTCTCAATAACAGCATCGCCCTCTCGGGAATCGCTCTCCAAGCCCACATTGTATTGAATGCCGGCGCAGCCGTCCATTTCGACGGTGATGCGCAAGCCGGTCACAGGCTCGGGAGCCTGGGATATGACGCCCTTCACTGCGGCGATTGCCATTTCGGTGAGCGTGATCATCTGATCGTTTCTCCTGGTTTCGAGATTTGTTCGTAATTCGACGATGCACTTAGCGTGCCAACCGAAAAACCCTGCTAAAGCAGCGTTAAGCTCAGGCCGCTATGTCGCATTTCCAACACCGTCGAGACCGAACAACGCAGAGGGGCGCCTGGGATAGCGTAAACTCTGAGGGGTCATTCCTGGTTAGCACTGGGTTTGGTCAGGCATCGATACGAGTGTGTACGCCAGGCTTGGTAGGGGCGCATTCAGCGCACCAACCCAACGCAGAACCACACCTTAAGCATTGGAGCACGAGCTTGTCGTGGAACGAAATTTAGGATCCTCTCTCAAAGAGCCGTCAGACGTTCGCTTTGGTCAGGGGCGGACTCGGTCTCGAGAGACTTCAGCGTTTTGAGAATGTTCTGTGGCGACGAGGCCCCATAGGGATCGGTTTCGCAATTGTCCGAAAGGCCTTCCTCCACGAACCATTGTTCTATAAGACAATCGTTGATCACGGCAGCGTAGCGCCAGGAGCGAAGGCCAAAGCCCAGATTGTCCTTTGCGACTAACATGCCCATCTTGCGAGTGAATTCACCCGAACCATCAGGAATTAGCTTGACCTTCTTCAGTCCAGATGCCTTGCCCCACGCATTCATTACGAATGCGTCGTTGACAGAGAGGCAGTAGACCGACTCGATTCCGTGCTTCTCAAATTCCTCGTAGAGCTTATCAAAATCGGGCAATTGATAAGTTGAACAGGTCGGCGTGAAGGCGCCCGGGAGCGAAAATAAAATCGTGCGCCTACCGCCAAAATAATCTTCCGTCGTCTTGTTTTCCCAACGGTACGGATTTGGTCCGTCGACGGTCTCATCGCGAACACGTGTGCGAAAAGTAACGAACGGAACCCTTTTCTTCATCGTCATCAGCATTGCTCCTTTCCGGCTCTGGATGCTTTCGAGCCCGCTATAGAGTGTCCTCAATATTGTCCAGAGGTCTCGAAAAAACTCACAATAGTCGGACCCGTAAGCGGCGTCGCGTCAACTGCTCTGTTCGGCTGTTGGGCGGCTTCCAACGGGCTGCAAGCGCCGTGCCATTTGACATCGTGTCCGTGACTGCACTGCGTTGCCCTGCACGATTAAGGATCTGGCATGGCGCGTACTGAGTCCCCTTTCCCTTCGGTTTGAGCAAGCGCTGCCTATATTTTAAGTCATGCCCTCTCCGGTTGGACGGCTGACGCAGCTTTGACACAATCAATGCAACGCGGCCCCAAAATGGCCGCGGCGCGAGCTCGACCCCACGTTTGACCTTGTCCTTGCGATGGCAGTCTTGCAAAGCCAGAACGCCGCGAATTTATTGTCAGCGTCTCAATAACGAGGCCCCCGCAACTTTCGGCGCAGAACCGACACGCAACTTGTCGTTTTGTCGGTTCCTAGACACTTCGGTGTCCACCCTGCCTGCAACCAGGAGCTTGCTTAGCCTTTTGAAAACATAGCAAAAGCTTGATCAAGCAGCCTCTGTAAACGCGATTGGCATGAGTTTTGAAACACTATCCTAGAGCAGTACGCTGCCGCGCCGCAGATCATCTCGTGGCGACGTAGCGAAGGAGGGAAGCAACATGTCAAGTGTCACTCAGATCCGAAATTTGTCGAATAGGAGAGTGACCCTCCCGACTGATCGATCTGGTTCGCTACAATCACCGCAATCGCTGGATCTGAAGCAACCTATAGACTTGGATATGGACTTCGATCAGTACGTCTTTTCCTGCGTGCTCTTGCACGTGTTGGAAGAGATTGCGGCCGACGTGGCAACTGCGACCGAGGCAACCGGCCTTTCCCGTGCCGAACTGCGAGACATCCTCAAACACTGTGTTCCCGCCACTGTTAAGCAGGCGTTCAGCTTGGAAAACGTGCGCGAAGCCGAGCCGGGTGTGGAAGAGGAACTTCTGCGGGATCTGTTGCTCGCGCATGCTCGACAGGGCGACCCAACAAGCGCTTGTTTCGCCAAGATCATCGCCCGGCGCGCCTTGCGCCACGACCATCTGTGGCTGGAGCTTGGTCTATCCGATAGGTCCGAACTTAGCCTCTTGCTTGCCATCCATTTTCCCACGCTAGCAGCCGGCAATACCAATCACATGAGGTGGAAAAAGTATCTTTATCGCATGCTTTGTGAGGCCGAGGGGTTTTCGCTATGCACGGCACCCAGTTGCCGAGAATGTAAGGAATATAGAAACTGCTTTGTTCCTGAGCAAAGCGAAACACCGGGATGCGCGACCGGTTTGAATTAGGTGAAGCTAACGTTTGCTAGTGACCGCAACTACGCCCTCGGCGTCGATTCGGCAAACGGCTTTGAGCACGGTTCACGCCATATGGGGGATTCGGCAATGAACGTTGAGCATTCTGCGAAGATCCGCGGCAAGACACCATTCCATCGACATCTCTATGTCCAAGTTCTTGCGGCAATCGCCACGGGTATCCTGCTCGGGCATTTTTACCCCGCAGTCGGCACGCAGATGCAGCCGCTCGGCGACGCCTTCATCAAGCTCGTGAAGATGATTATCGCGCCGGTCATCTTCCTGACCGTTGCAACTGGTATCGCCAGCATAACCGATCTCGCCAAGGTCGGTCGCGTCGCCGCTAAGGCGATGGCGTACTTCTTGACCTTTTCGACGCTGGCGCTTGTCGTGGGCCTCGTGGTCGTGAATGTGGTGCAGCCGGGCGCGGGCATGCATATCGACCCGGCCTCGCTCGACGTGAACTCGATCGCCACCTACATGGCGAAGGCAAACGATCAGTCGGTGACCGCTTTCCTCATGCACATCATTCCGACGACGCTTGCAGGCGCCTTCGCCGAAGGCGACATCCTTCAAGTTCTCTTTATCTCCGTTCTCTTTGGCATGGCCCTTGCTATGGTCGGAAAGAAGGCCGAGCTAGTCGTCGACTTCCTGCAAGCGCTGGCACTGCCGATCTTCCAGCTGGTGACGATCCTCATGAAAGCGGCACCAATCGGTGCCTTCGGAGCCATGGCCTTCACGATCGGCAAGTACGGCGTCGCCTCGATCGCCAACCTCGCAATGTTGATCGGCACCTTCTATCTCACCTCATTCCTCTTCGTCTTCCTCGTGCTCGGTGCGGTGGCGCGTTATAACGGTTTTTCGATCGTCGCGCTCATCCGCTATATAAAGGAGGAACTGCTGCTGGTACTGGGCACCTCGTCCTCAGAGGCTGCGCTTCCAGGCCTCATGAACAAGATGGAGAAGGCGGGCTGCAAGCGTTCGGTCGTTGGTCTCGTCATCCCGACCGGTTTTTCCTTTAACCTCGATGGCACCAACATCTACATGACCCTTGCGGCGCTCTTCATTGCCCAGGCGACCGACACACCGCTTTCCCTCGGCGACCAGATCCTGCTGCTGTTCGTCGCCATGCTGAGTTCAAAGGGTGCAGCCGGCATAACCGGCGCCGGTTTCATCACGCTTGCCGCGACGCTCTCGGTCGTTCCGGCGGTGCCGGTCGCCGGTATGGCGCTGATCCTCGGCATCGACCGTTTCATGTCGGAATGCCGGGCAATTACTAATATTATCGGCAATGCAATTGCAACGCTCGTCGTGGCGAAGTGGGAAGGCGAGCTCGATCGAGCGCAGCTCTCGGCAGCGCTTGCCGGCGAGGTGCCGATCAAATCATTCCGCCGGTGACCAAGCCGGCCAAGTAATGCCTCCCAGGGCCCGCACGGCAAGTGCGGTTTAGCGCGATCTGGTCTCCAGATCGCGCTTTTTTTTGCGCCGATGGGCGCACCTTGCCTGCAGCATACGAAGACAACTGGAAGCCGCACCGCCAGGGAGGGACCCAGTAGCTCGCTGATTGGCTCAGATTAGTGTGTGCAGCTCCGACTTCCTGCCCTCATTCGAAATGAAACCGGCACCTTTTTTTGTTGCATCCGTGACACAGGCCAGTCGCGTCAACCTCTCGCTTTCCCTAGGCCTAAATATCTGAAAACGGTCATAAAAAACATTTCTGCGGCCTAATTAGTCAGATTGGCATGAGATTTGAAACCTCTCCATCACAAAGCGGCGGCCACTACGAGCCTGCAGCTGTGTCGCGGGCAGGCGCGATGGAGGAAAGGAAGAGGAAACTTTGGAAAAGTATTACGCTGCATGGAAGAGGAGAATCTCATCGTTTTGCTCCATTTTAGAGTGCGACGCGAGGCCGGTTCCGATCTTTTTGAACCGTGTTGCCTGTCGCCGTCGGCAGCGCGTGATCAGGCTTCTTCATCGCGCCATTCGAGCCTGAGAAAGTACCGCCGCGCGGCGAGTCCTTTCGCTCGCTTTTCGCTTGAGAGGCCGCAAACCGCTGACGAGATTAGCGACCCGGCCCAACCTGAAAACGACCCAGCTGATGAGTGGCGAGAGAGAAGTAAAACCTATGGGGAAAGCGATTTCCGTTCCCGATCATATCGCGCTCGATTGTTGAGACTTAACTGTTCAAATCGTCCGGCCTGTACCGGCGCCCAATGGAACCCCGCTACACGCATCTGTCGCATCCATGGAGAACCCCTGTCTCGTTTCCCCTTTGACACGCGCGATTGGCCAGGTACCTGGCTGATCCCGCGCCCGCGAGACCAGTGCAAGGCGCTGGATGACCCGCAGACCCTTTCTAGTCATTGCAGCATCTTTTTCCCAGCGCTCAGCGAACGTTGGTCAATGATCCCGCTCGAGCTACATCCACCGGCCTATGGCATCTTTGGTGCACTCCTAAATTCGCTGTACTCGATTGGGCGAGTGCGCGGCCTGCTCTGCATGCGGAGGCCATAATGCATGGACAGGCTGCCGATCAAGTCGGTGCCATCTGCTTTCGGGTCAATCCTGACGGGATACTGGAAGTTCTTCTGATCACGACACGCGAAACGCACCGCTGGACCATCCCGAAGGGATGGCCGATCAAGGGGTTGCGGCCGCATGAGGTTGCGGAACGTGAAGCGTGGGAAGAAGGCGGCATAAAAGGCAAAGGCAAAAAGAAGCCGTACGGGTACTACACATATCTGAAGAGGCTTGAAGACAATCGCTCCATTCAGTGCGTCGTGGAAGTCCATCTCCTGAAGGTTAAAAAGGTTAGATTCACATTTCCGGAGTGTCGAGAACGCGTGCTAATCTGGCTGCCACCAACCGAGGCATCTTCATTGGTTCCGGAATGGGAGCTGAAGAGCCTCATTTCCGAACTGCACGCCAAATTTAGCTCCGGCGAAACCGGAAAATGAGATCGCCCACGGGCGGTGGGTCAGACCAACGCTGTGTACAGGGCGGCAATCAATCAAGGTGAGACGCGTTCTCTCATCTAGGTTGACGCGCTATACCTATGACCGATCGACCTCTTCTGCTGGCGGCTCCTTGTTAGACTTTGGACGCCGTGTAGAGGACGCCAAAACGAGGACGCGTTATCAGCGCAGTGAGCGCACCGCTCCAGGGGCACTTCCTTCGAAAGCGCCAAACTGGCGACAGCGGCGTCAGGTGACGTCATCAGATACCTCCCGGAGGTTTTGTCGGAGTCGCGACACAGCCTTCTTTAACATCCTGA